>NZ_JBFRDW010000104.1:0-12193 GCF_052113985.1 Pseudoduganella sp. RAF53_2
GGCCAGTGCCGTCATCAGCACCGGACGGAAACGGGTATAACCAGCCGCCAGCGCCGCAGTGGCAGCGTCGTCGCCGGCCGCCATGCGCTCGCGGGCAAAGCTCACCAGCAGAATGGAGTTCGCCGTTGCCACGCCCATACACATGATGGCGCCCGTTAGTGCAGGCACGCTGACCGCGGTGCGCGACAGGAACAGCATCCACACGATGCCCGCCAGCGCGGCCGGCAGCGCGGTGACGATGATGAACGGGTCCAGCCAGGACTGGAAGTTGACCACGATGAGCAGGTAAATCAGCACGATCGCGCCCACCAGGCCGAACATCAGGCCATAGTAGGACGAATACATGCTCTGCACCTGGCCGCGGATCACCATATCGCTGCCCTTCGGCAGTTCGGCACGGGATTCTTCCACGATCTTCTTGACCGCGTCCGCCACGGAACCGAGATCGCTGTCCGCCACCCCGACATAGATATCGATCGCCGGTTTGGCGTTGTAATGGCTGACCACCGCCGGCCCCACGCCGCGCGTGACCGACGCGAGATTGGACAGCAGCTGCGGCGCCGCGCCATTCGTCGATGTGATCGGCGTCGCGCCCAGGTCCTGCAGGGAGTTCATGCGGTATTGCGGCGTCTGGGTCGCAACGTTGTACTGCACACCCGTCTTCGGATCGGCCCAGAAGGTCGGCGACGTCTGGAAGCTGCCGGACAGCGACACCAGCAGATTGGTCGCCACGTCGCGCTGGGTCAGTCCCAGTTGCGCGGCATTGCTGCGGTCCACTTTCACGTTCAGTTGCGGATAGTCCAGCGGCTGCTGGATGCGCAGGTCGGCCGCGCCCGGAATCTGGCGCAATTTCTGGAACAGCTTATTGGCGAACTCGCGGTTGGCATCCTGGTTGAAGCCGACAATCTGCACGTCCAGCGGCGCCGGCATGCCGAAGTTCAGGATCTGGCTGACGATGTCCGCCGGCAGGAAGGCAAAGCTCACCGACGGGAAGCTGGCGTTCAGCTTCTTGCGCAGCTCGCGGATATGGTCTTCGCTGGGCGCGTGCTCCGGCTTCAGCGAAATGAAGATGTCCACATCGGACGGCCCAACCGGCGCCGAACTGCTGTAAGCCAGATTGATACCGCTATACGGCAGGCCGATATTGTCGACGATATTTTCCACTTCCGCCTTAGGAATCGTCTGGCGGATCACCGCCTCGACACGGTCAGCGAGCGCCGCCGTTTCCTCGATACGCATGCCGGTCGGGCCGCGCAGGTGCAGCTTGATCTGGCCCGAATCCACGGCCGGGAAGTAATCGCGGCCCAGCCACGGCACCAGGATGAAGGCGGTCGCACCCAATGCCATGAAGGCCAGCGCGAAGCTGCGGCGGCGCGCCAGCGCGCGGGTCAGCGCGCCGTGGTAAACGTCGCGCAGCTTGTCGAAGCCGCGTTCGGCCTTCTGTTGGAAGCGCGCAAAGACGTGGGTCGCGCGTGCACTATGGTCGTGCATCTTGAGCCAGTATTTGGCCAGCGTCGGCACCAGGGTACGCGACAGGATGTAGGACGCGATCATCGCGAACACCACCGCTTCCGCCATCGGCACGAAGAGGTAGCGCGATACGCCGGTCAGGAAGAACATCGGCACGAACACGATACAGATCGCCAATGTGGCGACGAAGGCCGGCACCGCGATCTGCTGCGCGCCGTCCATGATCGCCTCTTCCACCTGCTTGCCCTGCTCCAGGTGCCAGTTGATGTTCTCGATCGCCACCGTCGCATCGTCCACCAGGATACCCACGGCCAGCGCCAGGCCGCCCAGGGTCATGATGTTGATCGTCTCGCCCAGCGCCGACAGGCAGATGATGGACACCAGCACCGACAGCGGAATGGAAATCGTAATAATCAGCGTGCTGCGCCAGGAACCGAGGAACAGCAGAATCATCAGGCCGGTCAGGGCCGCCGCCACCACGCCCTCGCGAATCACGCCGCTCACCGCGGCGCGAACAAATAAAGATTGATCGCCGATCGCCGCAACGTGCAGCGAAGACGGCATGCCTGCCTGGATGCCCGGCAGGCGGTCGCGGATGCCGTCGATGATGTCCAGCGTGGAGGCATTACCGGTCTTCAGAACGCTCATCAGGGCAGCACGCTTGCCGTCCACGCGCACCACATTGGTCTGCGGCGCTGCGCCGTCGTGAACATTGGCCACGTCGCGCACATAAGTCACATTACCATTCGGCGCGGCGCGCACCGGCAGGTTATTCAGCTCTTCGATGGTACGCGGGCTGGCGTTCAGCTTCACGTTGTATTCGGTGCCGCCGATCTTCTGCGTACCGGCCGGCAGAATCAGGTTCTGCGCGCCGATCGCATTGGTGACGTCCTGCGGCGACAACTGGCGTGCACGCAGCGCGGCGGGATCGATGTCCACCTGCACCTGGCGCTGGCGGCCGCCGTAGGGGAACGGGATCGAGGCGCCCTGCACCGTCGCTAGGCCGGTACGGATGAAGGTATTACCGAAGTCGAACAGCTGGGATTCGGACAGCTCGTCGCTGGTCAGCGCCAGCTGCACGATCGGCACCGTGGAAGCGTTATAAATAAGGCCAAACGGCGGCGTGGTGCCCGGCGGCGAAAACTTCAGCTGGGTTTGCGACACGCCGGTGATCTGGGTCAGCGCCAGATTCGGGTCCACGCGCGGCTGGAAGAAATACTTCACCACCGAGGTGCCGAGATAGGACTGCGACTCCGTGTGTTCCACATCGTTGACCGTCGTCTGCGCGGTGCGCTCGGAGAAGGACACGATGCGGTTCGCCATGTCTTCAGGCGGCAGGCCGGTGTACGACCAGATCACACTGATGACAGGGATTTTAATTTCGGGGAAGATGTCCGTCGCGGTGCGCAGAATCGAAAAAATCCCGCCCAACACAATCAAAACAGCCAGTACGATAAACGTATAGGGGCGCCGCAGCGCTATACTGACAATCCACATGCCTTAGGTTCCCAAACTTTCCCGGACCATGCAGGGCCGGAGAATGAACATATAAACGACTAACAAAGCCAGCGCCAGCATGACCGAACTGCCGGTCAGCGCTGCCGCCACACGTTGCGCGAGCTGTACCCGCGCTTCCTCTGCACCGGCGCCGCCGGCGGCAAACACCACAACCAGCACACTCAGGCCCAGCGAGTTGCCCAGCTGGTGAGCCACATTCACGATGCCCGACGCCGCTCCGGCATCTTCCGCCGCCACGCCACTGACACCCGCTACCGTCAAGGTGCTCAAGGCGCCGCCCTGCCCCACGCCGATCAGGATCATCGGCAGGGCGACATCCAGCGGATAACTGCTGCCGGCATTGGCGAGGCTAAGCCACGCCATGCCCAGCAAGGCAATCGCCAGCGCCGCCGGCAGCACGCGCCAGTGGCCGAAACGATGCGACAGCTTCGGCACCATCAAGGCCGCGCCGAAGTTGGTCAGCGTCGCGGGCAGGAATGCAAGCCCGGCCTCGAAAGCTGAGTAGCCTAGCACGCCCTGCAAAAATTGGCTGACGAAGAACCAAAAACCGATCATCGCCCCCAGGAACAGGGCGCGCGCGGCGTAGGCGCCATTGCGTTCGCGGTTGTGGAAAAGGCGCAGCGGCATGATCGGCTGCGCCGCACGCCACTCATTCAGGACAAATACAGCCAGCAGAACCAGTCCCGCTGCCAGAGCAGACAAGGTTGTACGGTCGCTCCAGCCGGTGGCCGCCGCACGCACTACGCCGTAAACAAAGATCGTCATGCCGAACGTCGACGCCAGCGCACCGGCCAGATCAAACTGCCCGGCATGGCGGGCGGTTTCTTTCAGATGGCGGCGGGCTGCAGCCATCAGCACAAGGCCAAGAGGCAGGTTGATGAAAAATCCCGCGCGCCAGGAGATCAGGTCGGCCAGCAGCCCGCCCAGCACCAGGCCCAGGCTGCCGCCGATGCCCGCCACGGCGCCGTAATAGCCGATGGCGCGAATACGCTCTGGCCCTTCGTCAAAGTTGGTGGTCAGCAGCGCCAAGGTTGATGGCGCCAGGATGGCGGCGCCCAGGCCCTGCACTGCGCGCGAAGCCAGCAGCCAGGCCGGCGTCTGTGCGAAGCCGATGAACACCGACGTCAGGGTGAACAGGCCAAGGCCGGCCAGGAACATGCGGCGGCGTCCAAGAATGTCGCCAGCGCGGGCACCCAGCAGCAGGRAGCCGCCAAAAGCCAGCGTGTAGGCACTCTGCACCCAGGACAGGCTGGTCGACGACAGACCGAGTTCGTCACGGATCTTTGGCAGCCCGGTGATGACGATCGACACATCGAGCACGATCATCAGGTAGCTGACGAGAATAATCGCCAGCACTGGCTTGTTTCGTATTGTATCCATCATGCGCCTGCCCGAAAAATCGTAGCCGCATAATGTAGCCGCCAAACGCTCTGGCGATAAGTCGCTATAATCGGCATGAGCTTATGAATGCCACTCATGAATCATGCGCGAGAACTTTAACGACCTGCTGGCCTTTATCACGGTAGCCCGCGAAGGCAGCTTCACTCGCGCTGCGGCGCAGTTGAATGTGTCGCAGTCCGCGCTCAGCCACACAATTCGCGGCCTTGAAACGCGCCTCGGCATTCGCCTGTTGACGCGCACCACGCGCAGCGTATCGCCGACCGATGCGGGCGAAAGGCTGATGCTGACGCTGGCGCCGCGCTTCGAAGAAATCGACGCGGAGCTGGCGGCGCTCACGGAGCTGCGTGAAAGGCCGGCTGGCTCGATCCGCATCAACAGCGGTGAATACGCCGCCCAGCATGTGCTCTGGCCAAAGTTGGAACCTTTTCTGCGCGAATACCCGGACATTAATGTCGAAATCATGTCCGACAATGGCCTGGTCGACATCGTTGCGCAGCGCTTCGACGCCGGCGTGCGTCTTGGCGACTCGGTGGCCAAGGATATGGTGGCGGTGCGCATCGGGCCGGACCTGCAGTTCTGCATGGTCGCTGCGCCCTCCTATCTTGAACGGCGCGGCGCACCGCAAATGCCGCAGGAGCTGTCTTCCCACACCTGCATCAATCTGCGCCTACCCACCCAGGGTGGTCTTTACGTATGGGAGCTGAAGCGGGGTGACCATGCCCTGAACGTGCGCGTCGAAGGCCAGGTGACCTTCAATAACGCCGCCATGAGGCTGCAGGCGGCGCTGGCCGGCTTTGGCATCGCTTACCTGCCCGCCCCAATCATTGAAGAACATATCGCCAGCGGGCGCCTGGTGCCGCTGCTGCAAGAGTGGTGGCAGACTTTCCCCGGATTCCACCTCTACTATCCAAGCCGCCGCCTTTCATCACCCGCTTTCCGCCTGATGGTGGACGCTTTGCGCCTCGCCTGAAGATTCAGGCAATGAATTCGCAGGATTGAGCAAACCCTGCGCGGCGCGCTTGCATAGAATTCCCCGAGGTTTTTCGTCTAACCCGGGAGTACGCATGACCACTTTGAACATTAACGGCAAATCCATGAAGGTGGAAGCCGAACCAGATACACCCCTGCTGTGGGTGCTGCGCGACGAGCTGCAGATGACAGGCACCAAATTCGGCTGCGGCATGGCGCTGTGCGGCGCCTGCACGGTGCACATGGACGGGGAACCGATCCGTTCGTGCAGCACGCCGATTTCCGCCGTCGCCGGCAAGCACATTACCACCATCGAAGCCATGGACAAGGCCCGCGTCGGCAAGGCCGTGCAGGCAGCCTGGCAGCGCCTGGACGTCGTCCAGTGCGGCTACTGCCAGTCCGGCCAGATCATGAGCGCCGTCGCCCTGCTGGAAAAGAACCGCAAGCCAACCGACGCCGACATCGACAACGCCATGGCCGGCAATGTCTGCCGATGCGCGACCTATGTGCGCATCCGCGCCGCCATCCACGAAGCCGCGAAGTCGCTGGCCTGAAACGGGAGAGCCTATGTCCACCATTGAAAACGTAAGCCGCCGCCGCTTCCTCAACAGCGCGGCAGGCCTGACACTGGCCATCTATCTGCCGGGCGCATTGGCTGCGCCCAAATCCGCCGCCGCTGGCGCCAGCGCCGTACAGCATGAAGCCAACGCCTTCCTGCGCATCGGCGAAGACGACACGGTCACCGTGATCGCCAAGCACCTCGAAATGGGCCAGGGCACTTACACCGGCCTCGCCACCATCGTGGCCGAGGAACTGGACGCCGACTGGTCGCGCGTGCGCGTCGAGTCGGCACCGGCCGACAACAAGCGCTACGCCAACCTGTCCTGGGGCGCCCAGGGTACGGGCGGCAGCTCCGGCATCTCGAACTCGTGGGAACAACTGCGCAAGGCCGGCGCTTCGGCGCGCGCCATGCTGGTTGCCGCCGCTGCCAAACAGTGGAATGTCGCCGCCGCCGACGTGACGGTCGAAAACGGCGTGGTGCTGCACAAGGCGTCCGGTCACAAAGCCACTTTCGGCCAATTGGCGAAAGCGGCAGCCGCCGAAACGCCGCCAGCCGACGTGAAGCTGAAAGATCCATCGCAGTTCCGCCTGATCGGCAAGCACGCGCCGCGCAAGGACAGCATGGCCAAGACCACCGGCAAGGCCGTCTTCACCCAGGACATCCATCTGCCCGGCATGTTGACCGCCGTTGTCGCCCACCCTCCCCGCTTTGGCGGCAAGGTGAAGTCTTTCGACGCCTCGAWGGCCAAAGCCATCAAGGGTGTGGTCGACGTGGTCGAGATTCCGAGCGGCGTTGCCGTACTGGCGAAAAACACCTGGACCGCCCGCAAAGGCCGCGAGGCGCTGACAGTGGGATGGGACGAAGGCGCGGGCTATAAAAAGGGCTCTGCCGACATTCTGGCGCAATATCAGGAACTCGCGAAAAAGCCTGGCCTGCCGGCCGCCAACGCCGGCGACGCCGACAAAGCCATCGCCGCCGGGGCGCAAGTGCTGGAAGCCAGCTATGACTTCCCATTCCTCGCTCACGCTGCGATGGAGCCGATGAATTGCGTGGTCCAACTGAGCAAGGATGGCTGCGAAATCTGGAACGGCGACCAGATGCAGACGCTGGACCAGGCGCGCCTGGCCGACCTGTTCAAGCTTCCGCCGGAGAAGGTGCGCATCAATACCTTGTACGCGGGCGGCAGCTTCGGCCGCCGTGCGGGCAAGGATTCCGACTACATCCTGGAAGCGGCCAACATCGTCAAAGCCATCGGTGGCCGTGCACCGGTCAAGCTGGTATGGCTGCGCGAGGACGATATGCGTGGCGGCTACTACCGCCCGATGTTCCACCATCGCCTGTGGGCTTCGCTGGATGCGCAGGGCAATCTGACCGGCTGGCGCCACCGCCTGGTGGGCCAATCCATCGTCGCGGGTACGCCGTTCGCGGGCTTCATCAAGAATGGCGTTGACGGCACGTCGGTGGAAGGTGCAGCCAATCTGCCGTACGCGATTCCAAACCTGCAAGTGGAACTGCATACGCCAACCGATGTGGATGTGCCGATTCTGTGGTGGCGTTCTGTGGGTTCGACTCACACCGCTTATTCGACCGAAACCTTCATCGACGAACTGGCGCACAAGGCGGGCAAGGACCCGGTCGCGTGGCGCCTCTCCATGCTCGAGCATCACCCGCGTCATGTGGGTGCGCTGGAGCTGGTGGCCGACAAGGCGGGCTGGGATCAGCCGCTGAAGGCCGGCGCGGCAGGCGAACGCCGCGGACGCGGCGTGGCAGTGCATGAATCCTTCGGTTCCTACGTCGCGCAAGTGGCGGAAGTGACGGTAAAAGCTGACGGCAGCTACCACGTGGATCGCGTCGTGTGCGCCGTCGACTGCGGCATTGCGGTCAATCCGGACGTGGTCAAAGCGCAGATGGAAGGCGGCATCGGCTTCGCGCTGTCGGCCACGATGTATGGTGCGATCACGCTGACCGGCGGCCAGGTCGACCAGTCCAACTTCCACGACTACCAGCCGATCCGCATCACGGATATGCCGGCCGTCGAAGTCCACATCGTTCCATCCGCCGCCGCCCCGACCGGTGTCGGCGAACCGGGCGTGCCGCCACTGGCGCCGGCCGTAGCCAACGCCATCGCCGCTGCCACGGGCAAGCGTGTACGCCAACTGCCTATCAGYACTGAGGCATTGAAGGCATAACGCCGCATTGCTCACCGCCTTTCGATGCTAGAATGATTTCGCCGTCCGGCGTTCGTTCCTCCTGCATCGAAAGGCGCTATGAACTCATCGCATGACGACTTGCGCAGTCTTGGTTCAGCCGAATTGGCATCGGCGCTACAGCATGTACCCGTCGGCATCACGCTGATCGATCGCCAACTTTCCGTCCGCTTCTGGAATCGCGCTTTCTGCGAGGTGCAGGGCTTCCCTGACGACTTGCTGCGCCCTGGCCTGCCCATGGCGGAGCTGTTCCACTTCATTGCGCAACGTGGCGATTATGGCCCCGGCAATCCTCAGGAACAGGTGGCGCAGCGTGTGGCACTTGCGCTGAAGTTCGAACCGCATCAATTTGTACGCACGCGTGCCGATGGCCGTGTGCTCGAGATCAGTGGCCGTCCCATATTCGCCCCTGAAGGTGAAGCGATCGGCTTTGTGACGATTTACCAGGACGTCACGATCGAGAAGCGTTACAAGGAACAGCTGGAATCCAAAAACAAGGAACTGGAACGCGCGTTGTCCGAACTGCGTATGGCGCTCGCCGGCAACGCGGCCCTGCAGGAAGATCGCAGCAAATACTACCAGTTGGCCTTGCGTGATCCCCTTACGAGCATGTTCACGCGCTACTACATGGAAGACACCGTCACGCGGCTGATCGAACTGCATGAACGCAGCGATTCGGACCGCCTGAGCGTACTGGCTTTCGATATCGACCACTTCAAAGCCATCAACGATCAATACGGTCATCCGGGCGGCGATATTGTTTTACGCAACGTGGCTGCGCTGTTTCTGCAACAGGTGCGCAAGGTGGACGTGCCGGTACGCCAGGGCGGCGATGAGTTCCTGGTTTTCCTGGCCGGCGTGGGCCAGGGCGAGTCGCTGCTGTTCGCGGAGCGTCTGCGTATGGCTTGCGCCGATCTGCGCTTCCACGGCGAGCTGGCGGGATTGTCGGTCACGGTCAGCGTGGGCGTGGCCGAGCACCGCCATGGTGAATCGCTGGCATCGCTGATCGAACGCGCGGACACGGCCCTGTATGCATCGAAGCGCGAGGGCCGCGACCGCGTTTCCTCATCGAGTTGAATTAGTCAGCAACACGAATCACGATCTTGCCGAAGTTGCGCCCCTGGAGCATGCCGATGAAGGCTTCCGGTGCATTTTCCAGACCGTTGACCACGTCTTCAGTCAGCTTCATTTTCCCGGCCGCGATCCATTCGGCCATATCGCGCTGGAACGCGTCGTGCCGCGTGTTGTAGTGATCGAGGATGATCATGCCCTCCACGCGCACACGCTTGGCCAGCACGGTCGCCATCATATTCGGCAGACGATCCGGACCTGCGGGATGCATATCGTCGTAATGGGCGATCACCCCGATGACCGGCACGCGCGCGCCGACGTTCAACAGCGGCAGCACGGCATCGAACACTTCACCGCCCACATTCTCGAAATAGACGTCAATGCCGTTCGGGCAGGCTTACTTCAATGCCTGCGCCAGATCCGGGTCGCGGCGATCCAGGCAAATGTCGAAACCCAGCTCTTCGACCGCATGGCGGGCCTTGTCTGCGCCTCCCACAATGCCGACCACACGGGCGCCCTTCAGCTTTGCGATCTGGCCGACGATGGCGCCCACCGCCCCCGTCGCCGCAGCCACCACCACTGTTTCACCGGATTGGGGTTGACCGATGTCCAGCAAGCCTACGTAGGCCGTGAACGCCGGCATACCCAGGCCGCCAAGCGCCAGCGAGGGACGTTCCATCGCGCCCAGCTGCATCAAGCCTTCGCCATCCGATAGCGCATAGTCCTGCCAACCTGATTTGGCCAGCACCACGTCGCCTTCGCGGAACTTCGGATGGTGCGACCTGACCACGCGGCTCACCGTACCGCCCACCATCGTCCCATCGACTGGAATGGAACCTGCCGCGTAGGCTGGCGGAATCTCGTTCATCAGCCCGCGCATGTAGGGATCGAGCGAAAGATAAAGCGTTTGCAGCAGCATCTGGCCATCGCCCGGCTCGGGCACTGCGGTTTCTTCGAGGCGGAAGTCCTGCGGTTTCGGTGCGCCTTGAGGGCGGGAGGCGAGAACGATACGGCGATTTTTCATACCTTGCTCCTTTTTAGATTAGACCAGTCGTCTAGTTTGGACTACAAAAAAGGCGAAAGCGTTCGCATTGCTTTCGCCTGAATCTTGTTAAGCGAGCTTCAGCAGCTGGCGTGTTGTGGCCAGCGCCGTATCGAGCGGCGTCCGGTCACGCGCAATCTTGGCCAGGAGGCTGGCGCCAATCCAGCTCTGGTACAGCATTTGCGCCAGGGCGTGGGCGTCCGCGCCTTTCGGCAGCGACTTGTCTTCGCGTGCCCTTTCGATGGCCGCGGCCAGGCGATCGACCACGCCACTGGTGCCGCGGTGCAGCGCGTCGCGCATGGATTCGGACAGGTCGCACACTTCCGCCCCCAGCTTCACCGCCAGGCAGCGGCTACTGGCTTCGTCACCGGTCTGCGATTTCAGCCAGTCGTCGAAGAAGTCCATCACCCGCCTGGCGCCCTTGCCCGGCTTCGCAAACATCTCATCCAGCCGCGCCAGATAGCCGGTGAAATAGTCCTCAATCACCGCTTCGCCGAAAGCTTCTTTCGACCCGAAGTAGTGATAGAAAGACCCTTTCGGCACCCCGGCCGCCCCCAGCACCTCCGTCAACCCGACCGCCGTGAAGCCCCGGCTCAGAAACAGGGGCTGGGCGGTATCGAGAATGTGCTGGCGGACGTCGGTGGTGGCATTCATGTCCGCCACTGTATCACAATTAGACCAGTCGTCTAGTGAATCATTATCGGATTCTTAACCCGCTCCCGGGCCCCCGAGCCAGAAGTAGCTTCCCCAGTCAGTGCCACTCAACATATGCGTTTCGACGTCGTACATATCGAGCGCAGTCGACCACCCCATGCCGTCGTAATCGGACAGGCCTCCGGCTCTGTCGGATTGAAACTTTAAATTCCGCTGATAGGCCGCCCATTTCCAGCCGAATTCCGGCCAGTAACCGCTACCCATGTCGGTTTTCGTTTTGCCGGGAGTTTCATTCGAGTCGTAAATCTCGCCATAGAACATGATCGTGTCTGCATGGTCACCCAGCGTTGTGAAGGTGCTTTGATTACCCATAAACAGCGAGGCAGGATAGTATCCGATCCATCTGCCGTTACACATGAACCACCAATTTCCGCGGTAGAGCTGATACTTGATCTGCATGACGAATTGATCGCCGCCGCGTGTGCTGTTGGGGCTTGATATCGCTCCCGGATGAATGGCGCTGTCATATTGGACCCAACCATCTACGTCCTGGTTGTATCCTCCCACATTGTCGCCGTCCTTCGCGTAGCCGTTGGTCGTGTAGTAGAGGAAAAGATGCGGCACCCAGTCGCCGTAACTGTCCTTCCTTTCCTGCCACCCCGCTTCAACGGTCTGTGTTTTGCCGGTGTCGCCGTTCGAGAGAGCAATTTGCATCAGCGAGAAATCATCCGCATTTTCGCAGTACGGATCGAAAGCGCTCAGCACACCTTCACCACCAAAGCAGATCACCGATTGGGAAGTCGTCGCATGCCAATGCGGTCCATCAACGCTTGGAGCAGGTTGCATTCTGCCTGCCTGCGGCGCCTCGAAGCCCGCATACGGGTACTTGCCGAGTAGTTTCCTGAGCGGCTGACTGAATCGTATTTCATCCAGATTCTTTCTCAGAACCGGAACTGTACCTGAAGGTCCTCTCGCTACTCTTGCGTCTTCCAGCTCAAAGAGGCCCAGCTTATCGGGGTGCTGCTTGCTCATGACAAACGAGTGGCCACCAGGCGGAGGCTCCGCAATTCTCTTCTTGCCAGTCAGCTGCGATTCGATAGGGACCCAGTCGATGATTTGTCCCCGTGGCGTCTCTGTCGTTGCACGGATTTCCATGCATGCCAGCCGGTCCTCAAAATAGCTCCTTATTTCGCGCTCGTATTTTCGCTCGTCCAGAACCAGGTTGCGATGCTTGCGTTCCAGCCCTTTGACATCTTCTTTTCTTTCGTCCCGTGACTCAGAACGTGTTGTATCCATGAT
>NZ_JBFRDW010000105.1:0-12162 GCF_052113985.1 Pseudoduganella sp. RAF53_2
CCAGGGTGCTGACCCAGGCCGTACCAAGCAGCGTCGTGGTAATGCCCAGCACCAGCGTGAACAGCGATGCCAGATGGTCGGTCGCCAGCACGGACGAATCGGCCCGCGCTTCCAGCAGCCAGCTCTTGCCCGCCACTTCGATCGGCATTTGCAGCGTCTGGATGCGCGATGGATACAGCCAGCGTGGCAGTTCCGGCATATTGCCCTGCACCGGCTGGCGCGACTGGTAGACCAGCGTGTCCGGCGCAGCGGTGGCACTGGCGTAGGCCTTCAGTTCGTAATGCTGGAGTGCGCCGTTGCCGCTCTTCTCCAGAATCTTCTCGATCATTTCGCCGGGCAGCACGGCCAGCGTGGTTTCGCCAATCACGGCGGCCCGGCGCGCCGCGGCATCGGTCAGCGGCGCACCGAACTGGTAGACCGGCATGGAAATCACCACGCCCATGCGCGCACGGGCGCGCTGCGCCAGCGGCACCAGCGCGCCTGCCGATGGCTGGCCGGTGGTATAGGCGCGTTCGCGCGCCGGCTCGTCGCGCGGCGGATACAAGGTATCGAGGCCCAGCGCCGCCTCGTTCTCGGACATGGGTTCGATATATTCGATGGCGCGGTAGCGCGGACGCCGGCCCGCAGGCTGGAGTTGTCCATTCTGCATTTCACGGATCACAGCGCCGGGGCGGACTTCGCTCAAATCCGCCTCGAACGCGGCGCGCTCGGCGTCCGAAACAAAACGCACGAAAGACGCGCCGAGGACATAAGGCCGCTGGGCCAGCAGAGGGGTAACAAATGAATGGAATTCCTGGCGGCTGACCTGGGCGCGGCTGGCGAACATCAGATTGATCGCTTCCAGGCCGGTGATGGCGTTGCCGAAGCCTTCGCGCAGCGCAGAGACGCGGCCGTGCACCTGCTGCTCGAAAGTCAGTTGCAGCCGGTCCTGCTCCAGATGGCTGACACCGGCAAAGAAGGCTGCCGTCAATCCAAATCCGCACAGCAGCGCCAGCGCCGCTGCTTTCGAGCGGAACAGCCTGCCCGGCTGTTGCCCGGACGCGGGAGTTGTGGATTCGCTAATGGGGTCAACCATGTCAAAAAACCATCGAAAGTGCAAGGTTAGCACGCGTATACGGCATTTTCGCACGCTGCCAACCTAAATGCCATAAGGAAACTTTCATTCGCCAGCCAAGTGTCGCGCGCGCCGCTACACTTCCCCCGGCGGTATATTGAACGCCCACCTACAAGGAGGCGAACATGGAAAAAACATGGGTCGTCGTGGCCGACAGCAGCCACGCCCGCATCTTCCGGGTGCGCGATGCGCAGCACTCCCTCGAAGAAGTGGAAGACATGGCCAATCCACTCGGCCGTGCCGACAACCGCCAGATCGAATCCGACGCCAATTCGCAGTTCTACAGCCCGAACGGCCAGCACCCGACCTACTCCCCATCCGAAGATGCGGTCGAGCATGAGGTGCATCAGTTCGCGCGCCAGCTGGCACGCCGCCTGGACACGGCCGCCGCGCAGAATCAATACGATCATCTCTGCCTGATCGCTGCGCCAAAATTCCTCGGCCTGCTGCGCGATAGCCTGAACCATTCCACGCGCAAGCTGGTGATTGCCGAGTCGAACAAGAACTTTGCATCCTTCCCGCGCCCCGAGATTGAAGCGTGCGTTCGCGGCCTTGCCCTGCGTCCGGGCGGAGCATAGAATCGGCGGATCGATGATCCGCACAACGGAGCGTTTTTATGGACACTTATCCTCAGTGGATTGATGTGGAGGGCGATGACGGCACCTTCGCCGCCTATCTGGCATTGCCGCGCAGCGGACACGGCCCAGGCATTCTGCTGATCCAGGAAATCTTTGGCGTCAACGCCCACATCCGCAGCGTGGCGGACCAGTACGCCGCCGACGGCTTCGTGGTGCTGGCGCCCGATATGTTCTGGCGCGCCGAGCCGCGCGTGGAACTGGGCTATGACGAACAGGACTGGGCCAAGGCCGCCGCCCTCAAGCAGCAAACCGATACCGGCAAGGCCCAGGCCGACATTGCCGCAGCCGTAAAGGCCCTGCGCGCCTTGCCCGGCGTGGAAGGCAAGGTATGTTCCGTCGGCTATTGCTGGGGCGGGCAAATGTCCTATCTGGCTGCGGCCAATGGCCACGTGGACGCGGCCGTGGCGTACTACGGCGGCGGCATCCAGAACCAGCTCGACCGCGCGGACGATATCAAGGTGCCGCTGCTGATGCACTTCGGCGGCAAGGATCAGCATATTTCGATGGACGCCGTGCGCAGCGTCGCAGAACGCTTCGGCATTCGCGAAGAAGTGGAGATCCATGTCTATCCGAACGCGGAACATGGCTTCAACTGCTCGCATCGCAGCACCTACAACCAGCGCGCGGCAGCGGAAGCGCACGGTCATACGCTCATCTTCCTGAGCGAAAACGAGTAGCGCCTTTGTGCGCTGCCGCACAGAAGCGCCCTGCACCGCCCTTTAAGCTCGTCAGCTGGATAAACACGAGGAGGCGGGCATGGCGGGTTCTAAACACTTGAAGCTGACGGCATGCGCCGCAGCAGTAGCGTTGGCGGCAACGCTGGCGGCGTGCGGTGGCGGAGGCGGCGGCGGCAGCCCGACGCAATCGCCCACCACCCCCACCACGCCAACGACACCAACCACTCCTACCACGCCAACGCCGACTTTCGCGCTGGCCTTGAAAGAAGTGGCATCCGGCCTGAGCGAGCCGCTGCTGCTGACGGCGCCGGCAGGCGATACGCGCCAGTTCATCGTTGAACGTCCCGGCCGCATTCGCGTCGTCGATAGCAGCGGATTGAAAGCCACGCCCTTCCTGGATATTTCAGGCTTGATCAGCACCACCGGCGAAGGCGGCCTGCTCTCCGTGGCCTTCCATCCGAACTATGCGGTCACCGGCCGCTTCTACGTCTATTACACGGACAAATTCGGCAACATCGCCATCGACTCCGCCAAAGTCTCCGCCAGCGATCCGAATGTGGCCGACAAGGATTCGCTGAACCGCATCATTACCATCCCGCACCCGACTTACACCAATCACTACGGCGGTAACCTGGCCTTCGGTCCGGATGGCTATCTGTATGCCGGCACGGGCGATGGCGGGAGCGCGGGCGACCCGAGCGGCAATGCGCAAAACCTGGATTCCCTGCTGGGCAAGATCCTGCGCCTGAATGTGGATACCGCCGTGGCGCCGCTGTACAACGTCCCTGCGGACAATCCCTTCGTCAACCAGGACAACAAGCGCGGCGAGATCTGGGCCTATGGTTTGCGCAATCCCTGGCGCTTCGCCTTCGACACGGTGGACAAGCAGCTCTACATCGCCGATGTGGGCCAGGACGCACGCGAAGAGGTCGATATCGTGCCCGCCAACACGGCGGCCGCGAACTATGGCTGGAACAAGATGGAAGGCACCAGCTGCTACAACGCGGCGACTTGCGACAAAACCGGCATCACGCTGCCGAAGTTCGAATACGAGCACGGCGCCAATAATGCCAACGGCTGTTCGATCACAGGCGGCTTCGTCTATCGCGGCAAGGATCTGCCTGAACTGGCGGGACGCTATCTCTACTCCGATTACTGCAAGGGCTTCCTGAAGAGCATCGTGTACAGCAATGGCGCGGTGAGCGAGCAAAAGGACTGGTCCGTGCAAAACATCGGCAATGTGCCGTCCTTCGGCCAGGATGCACAGGGCGAGCTGTACATGATGAGCGGAGACGGCAAGGTGTACAAAATCGTGCGGCAGCAGTAGGCGCTAAAATGGGAGCTTTCCGTATTCTTTGCTAGCCATGGCCAGACTGAAGCTTGAGTTCCCAGAAGACCAATTCTGCTTTTCCACCCAGCTGACGGTGCGCGTGACCGATATCAACGGCGCCAACCACCTGGGCAACGATTCGATGATCTCCATGATCTCGGAAGCGCGGGCGCGCTTCCTCTACGAATTCGGCGTGCGTGAAACGGGGCCGGACGGCACGGGCATTATCGTGACCGACCTGGCCACCACTTACCGCGCCGAAGCGCATGCGCGCGACCAGCTGCTGTTCGAGGTGGGGGTGATGGACTTCAACAAGTACGGCGGCGATGTGATCTTCCGCATCACGCGCCCACAGGATGGCAAGCTGATTGCGATGGCCAAGTCCGGCTTCGTCTTCTTTAACTACAAGCACAGCCAGGTCGTGCCGATGGCCGATGACTTCCGCGGCAAGTTCCCGCGGGTGAACTGGATCGACTGATCACACACGGCGGATCAATGATCCGCCCTACTGATTTTCGGCGCCGGGAATGCGTGGTGGTACCAGTCGTCGATCATCTGTTTTTCGTAGCGCAGGTAATCGCTGTTGTCGTAGCGGTTGATGCGCTGCTGGTACATCATGTTCGTGATGCGCTCATCGCCTGAACGGATCACCTGTCCATCGCGCTCCAGCGTGTATTGAAGCTTCATCATCGGCCAGTCGGCGCCACCGCGCAGGATGCGGATGTCGTCGATGCGGCGGCGCGATGGCTCCACCCAGCCTGCCAGGTCGATGTCCGTGACCGTAATATTCAGCGTTTCGTCCGCCGGCAAATCCTTGCCCAGCTTGGCGAAATGCGCGCTCAGGTCTTTCAGCACCTGCTCGCGGTCTTTCTCCCATTTCGGCACATCCTGGAACTTGTCCGGATCTTCATACTTGACCGTCACGCCGGCCGAAGCGGCGCCAGCGCTGGCCAGCAGCATGGCAGCGAGAATGAGGTTTCGCATGATGAGCTCCTTTCATGTGCAGACGAATCATCCCACATCAAAATATACACTTTCCCTGTGGCGCCGCGTTGGCTGATACGTTTTCTTACGAAATATACTAGTCGGAAATGACATGTTAATTTGTCATGTGGTTGTAACAAGCTTTGCCTATGATGCGGGCTCCTATCAAACCAACCACAGGAAGACAAATGTCCGACTCCCTCGATCTGACCCGCCGCCGCGTTCTCAAATTCTTCGGCGGTGCACCTCTGCTGCCGCTGGCAGGAGGCAGCGCGACTGCCGCTCTGCTGTCCGCTTGCGGTGGTGGCGGCGACGATGCGCCAGCCACGCCAGCGCCAGCACCGGTAACCCTGGCTTCCGTGACCTTCTCGGCCATGCCGGCCGTGAGCCTGGCCGACGCCGCCAAGATGGCAACCACCACGGTTGCCTCGTCCCTGGTCGCCAGCTTCAGCGACGGCACCAAGCAGACCTACGCGCTGAAGTACGAAACCTTCTTCATCACCGRCACCATGGTCCCGAACGGCAGCGGCGGCACCATCCTGGCCGGCGGCTACTACGACATCAAGAACAACCCGATCCTCGACGCCACCGATGCGAACAAACGCCAGTTCTTCTCCGACTGCCCGGACGGCACCTCGCTGCTGAAACTGGCCAGCCCGACTGTTACCGGCATCAAGGGCAATACCGTGTTCGCCGTGGTGCAGTTCGAATACACCACCCGCAACGTGAAGGGCGATTCCATGTACGGCATGCTGCCGTCGCCAATCGCCATCCTGACCCTGGACCAGGACAAGACCACCGGCGCGCTGACCCTGGTGAAGTACCACAACGTGGACACCAGCGGCGTCAACGGCCTGTGGATCACCTGCGGCGCCAGCCGTTCGCCGTGGAATACCCATCTGTCCTCGGAAGAGTACGAGCCGGATGCCACCGCCATCGCGACCAACACCCAGTTCCAGAACTTCAGCCAGAACCTGTTCGGCGACGCCACCAAGGCCAACCCTTACCACTACGGCCACCTGCCGGAAATCACCGTCAATCCGGACGGCACCGGCTCCATCAAGAAGCACTACTGCATGGGCCGTATCTCGCACGAGCTGGTGCAAGTGATGCCGGACGAGCGTACCGCGCTGATGGGCGACGACGCCACCAACGGCGGCCTGTTCATGTTCGTGGCCGACAAGGCGCAGGACCTGTCCGCCGGCACCCTGTACGTGGCCAAGTGGGCGCAGAAGACTGCCGACAACGGCGGTTCCGCTGACCTGTCCTGGATCAAGCTGGGCAAGGCCACCAGCGCCGAGATCAAGGCGCTGGCCGACACCCTGAAGGCTTCCGACATCCTGAGCGTGAAGACGGCCGATCCAAGCGACGCAGCCTTCACCAAGATCCCGTTCAGCGGCAAGACCAACTGGATCAAGATCAACACCGGTATGGAGAAGGCCGCCGCCTTCCTGGAAACCCACCGCTACGCCGCACTGAAAGGCGGCAGCATGGGCTTCACCAAGATGGAAGGCACCACGGTCAACGCCAAGGACAAGATCGCCTACAGCGCCATGAGCTACATCCAGCCGGCCATGACCAACGGTTCCGGCGGCATTTCGGTGAAAGGCCCGAACGCAGGCGTGGTGTACGCACTGAACCTGAAGTCCGGCCAGAAGGATGACACCGGCGCAGCGATCGACAGCGAATGGGTACCGGTCGACATGGCCGCCGTGCCGGCCCTGGTGGGTGAAGACCTGGCGACCCCGGATGCACTGGGCAACCTGGCCAACCCGGACAAGATCGCCAACCCGGACAACATCAAGTTCTCCGAGAAGCTGCGCACCCTGTTCATCGGCGAAGACTCCGGCCTGCACGTCAATAACTTCCTGTGGGCGTACAACGTCGACAGCAAGACCCTGTCGCGTCTGCTGTCCAACCCGGCAGGAGCCGAGTCGACCGGCCTGCACGCGGTCGACGACATCAACGGCTTCGCCTACATCATGAGCAACTTCCAGCACCCAGGCGACTGGGAACTGACCAAGGACGCTTCCGGCAATGTGACCGGTGGCCTGCATTCCAAGGTCGTGTCCACCCTGGACCCGCTGGTGCGCGCCAACTACCGCGACCGCTTCGGCGCAGCGGTGGGCTACATGACCGCCCTGCCTAAGGTCGGCTAAAACCAGCGGCGTGAACCTGGTGCCTGCCACGATGTGGCAGGCACCTGTTCCTGCTTCTGGTTGTAAGATAGCCGCCTGGTTATCTCAACAAGGGGCGGCGATGGCTTCATCCGGCAACTGGTTTTTCTGGGCGGCGCTGTCCGCCATTTTCGCGGCACTCACGGCGATCTTCGCCAAGATCGGCATCCAGGGCGTGAACTCCGACTTTGCCACGCTGATCCGCACCAGCATCGTCATCATCGTTCTGGCGGCCTTTGTCTGGTTCACTGGCAAGTGGGGCAACCCGCTGGCCTTATCCGGCAAGACCTGGCTCTTCCTGACGCTTTCCGCGCTCGCCACCGGCGCCTCCTGGGTTTGCTACTTCCGCGCCCTGCAGATCGGCGACGCCTCCAAGGTCGCACCCGTCGATAAATTCAGCCTGGTGCTGGTCGCCATCTTCGCCGTCACCTTCCTCGGCGAACGCCCTTCCCTGCAAAGCTGGCTCGGCATTGCGCTGGTCGCGGCCGGCGTGCTCGTTCTTGCCGTGGGCCGCTGAAATGAAACCCCTCGTCATCACTGCGTTACTGGCAATTGCACTGCCGCTGGGCGCTTCAACGTTATCCGTCTCGCCCATCTACGAGCAGTTGCTGCTTCACGCGATGCCAAAGGGATTCGTCATTCAATTCGAAGAGGATCGCAAAGGACAATACATCCGCGAAGCCGTGCTATCGGGCGAATCGGTTGAACACTGGACGCAGATGGTGACGGTGACCGCCGCCCGGGGATTGGCCGTCAACGCCGCCGTCACGCCACAGCTGATCCTGGGCCGCATTGCGCAGGGCTTCGAAAAGGCTTGTCCCACCACCTTCAGTGTGCAAGGACTGGGCCGAGTACAAGTCACCGGCGCCCAGGACGGCCTTGGCGCAGTGATCAGCTGCGGCAGCTACGGCTCAGCCAACACGCCGCATAGCGAAACCGCCGTGATCCTCTCGATCAAGGGCGTCAGTGACTTCTACACAATCCAGTGGGCTGAACGCGGCCCGCCATCGGCCACGCCACTGCCCATCGATAAGGCAAGTTGGATCGAGCGCCTCGCAAATCTTGCACCGGTCAAGCTCTGTCCAATTGTCCCCGGTGAGGCACCGCCGTATCCCAGTTGCGTGGGTGACTGAGCGAGTTTGCGTGCGGCCCCGCACAGGCAAGCCAGTCAGCGAGCGCCACACTGGTGCATCGCCAATGCCGGGAGCGCGTGATGCCGGAAGGTCCGTCGATAGTCATCTTGAAGGAACTGGCCCAGCCGTTTGAGGGCCGCACGATTGCCGAGGCCAGCGGCAACAGCAAGGCCGTGCCGTATGAAGACTTGCCGGGTCAACCCATCCTTTCCGTGCGCAGCTGGGGCAAGCATTTCCTGATCGAGCTGCCCCTTTTCAGTCTGCGTATTCACTTTCTGATGTTCGGCTCCTACCGCATCGATGAAAGCAAGGACAGCCCGCCGCGGCTCTCGCTGAAATTTATCGAGGGCGGGGAGATGAATTTCTACACCTGCTCGATTAAAGTAGTTGAAGAAGAACTGGATGAGGCTTACGACTGGCGCACAGATGTGATGTCCGATGAATGGTCGCCCAAGCTCGCGCTGAAGAAATTAAGGGATGTCCCGGACAAGCTGGTTTGCGATGCGCTACTCGACCAAAATATTTTCTCGGGAGTTGGCAATATTATCAAAAACGAAGTATTGTTTCGGCTGCACATTCACCCTCTCTCTACGGTAACAGGACTGCCGGTTACAAAACAAAGAGAATTGGTGAAGCAGGCGCGCCAATACAGCTTTGAGTTCCTTGAATGGAAAAAGGCATTTGTACTCAAACAGCATTGGCTGGTGCATACCAAGAGAATATGTCCTAGGTGCAATATTCCCTTGCATAAGGCGCACTTGGGCGTGACAAATCGTCGCACATTCTGGTGCGAACGCTGCCAGAAACGTTACGGAAGTTCGTAGGTGTTGTAAAGAATCCGGGTAAATAGTATTGCCTGTTGTTAATAGCAGCACAGTCGTTCTACAATCGTTCAGATGTTCCATCCGTGAGACGGGACGTCGCCCAGGACTTTGTGTCATTTTGCGGAATTCGCCCATATGTCTTTTTTGTCTTCAGCATCGCCCAAGTTAGCGCCGTGGAAAATCCTGCTGGTCGATGACGAACCCGATATTCACGACATTACCAAGCTGACGCTGAGCCGCTTCCGCCTCGAAGGCCGCGGCCTCTCCTTCCTCCATGCGTACAGCGGCGCTGAAGCCAAGGAAGTGCTGGCGCGCGAAACCGACATCGCCCTCGTCTTCCTGGACGTGGTGATGGAAAAGGAAGACTCCGGCCTGGAAGTGGCGCGCTGGATGCGCCAGGATCTGGACAATCAATTCACCCGCATCGTGCTGCGCACCGGCCAGCCCGGCCAGGCGCCGGAAGAGCGCGTGATTGTCGACTACGACATCAACGACTATAAAGAGAAGACGGAGCTGGACCGCACCAAGCTGTTCACCACCACCTTCGCCGCCCTGCGCGCCTACCGCGACATCATGAAGGTCGAGGAAGCGCGCCGCGCCCAGGCCCACTACCGCGAAGGCCTGGAGCGTGTGATCGCCGCCTCGGCCCACATCTTCCAGCAGCGTAATCTGAAGGACTTCGCCAACGGCCTGCTGCAGCAAGTGGTCGCGCTGCTGCGCCTCGAAAACAGCATGCTGCTGCGCCTGCGCGGCGCCACCGCCATCTCGGGCGAAAACGAATATGAGATCCTGGCCCAGATTGGACAGGATGAGGGGAGCCTGCTCACCCCGGACCTGATGTCGCAGCTGAAGGATGCGGAGCGCAACAAGATCTCGCGCATGCTGGGCGATACCTACGTCGGCTACTTCCCCAACAATAGCGGCAAAGCTTCGCTGCTGGTGCTGAAGGGCGTCGAAGAGATTTCGGAAATCGACGCCAAGCTGCTGGAAATCTTCTGCAGCGGCGTGGCCATCGCCTTCGACAATATCCTGCTGAATCAGGAGATCACCGATACGCAGGCGGAACTGATCATGCGCCTCGGCGATGTGGTCGAATCCCGCTCCAACGAAGCGGGCAACCACGTGCGCCGCATGGCCGAGTTCTGCCATCTGCTGGCGCGCGCTGCCGGCATGCCGGACGATGAAACCGCCGTGCTCAAGCACGCCGCGCCAATGCACGATATCGGCAAGATCGCGACGCCAGACTCCGTACTGCTCAAACCGGGCAAGCTGGATGCGGCGGAATGGGAAATCATGAAGCAGCACCCGGCGGTAGGCCTGTCGATCCTGGACGGCTCGCAGCGCCCGATTCTGAAAGCGGCCGCGGTCATCGCCCACCAGCACCACGAAAAATTCGACGGCAGCGGCTATCCGCAAGGCCTGAAGGGCGAGAATATCCACGAATACGCCCGCATCGTCGCCGTGGCCGACGTGTTCGACGCCCTGATGCATAAGCGCTGCTACAAGGATGCCTGGCCGGTCGGCGAAGTGGTGACGCACATGCGCGAGGTAGCGGGCAAACACCTGGACCCCAAATACGTCGAACTCCTGATCAACAACATCGACAAAGCGCTCGCCATCAACGAACGCTTCCCCGACTAGTTTTACGGAATGATGGAGAGCAGCGCTGGCGCGCCGAACTCCATCAGCCTGGCATTGGAACTGGTGAAATAGCGATTCCAGAAGTCCTGCAGCGCAGCCATGGTTTTGGCATCGCGGTACTGGATGCCAGGCTTACCTTTGCCGTTCGGCGCAGCAATAACGCCGGCCCCCATCACATAGACCGAAGCACCGCCGAAATTACCAAGCATCTTTTCGGCTTCCGCTTTCTTCATTTCCGCCACCGGATCGATGCGGCGCACTCCGTTGTTCTGATAAAAGCTGGAGACGCTGGAGTTCTCCAGCATATCCGACACTAACAGCAAGGTCCGCTGGGAGCCTTGACCTTCCGCCACGATGTGCGACAGGGCTTGCAGGCTGCCTTCGATGTCCGAACGCGATAGATCAAAAGAAGAGGCCTGCAACACTTTGGCAATTGCAGCCCGCGCGAGCTTCTGCGCATAATCGGCCTGGCCTTTCATGCAGGCGTCGAAGTTCTTCAGCTTTGGCACGCTGACGCTGTCGCGCTCCGTCGCCGACACAGGCGCTTCCAGTGCCCCGGACGCCACCACCTCAAGATACTTCCCCTGCGAGAAGGCCGAGAAGCGTATTACGGCAAACTCAGTGCCGGCTTGCAGTTGGGGGCGCACTTGCTCCCATAAGGCACGCTGCAAGTTATCGTCCAGCACCACCGTTTCATCCAGCACGATGAAGAAGGAACGCGCCGGGGCAGCCGGTCTTGTTTCCATCTTATTGGCTGCGTAGCAGCTGGGAATCTGGTTTTGCGGCGTGGCTGCCCAGGCCGCCCCGGTTGGGGCGAGCGCCATAGCCGCCGCGGCAAGAATGGTCCGATGCATTGGCGGCCTCACAGGATATCGTCCAGTTCCTGCGCCTGCTTCGCCGCGCGTTGCGCGTCTTCAGTGCGCTGGCGTCGTTCCTTGCGCGCCTTCAGCAACGGGGTCACCTGCGCACGCAGTTCCGCATCAAGTCCCATCAGATAGCCCTTCGCCGATTCCTTGTCGTCGCCAAATTGCTCGACGCGTTCCAGCACTTGTTCTGCCGTAGGCTGCGTAGTTGCCGCAGCAGCGCTCTGGCGCTGGCGCACCCCGGCTTGCTCCAGGTGCGTCGCATGGCGCTCGGTCAGGAATTGCTCGAACGTGTGCTTCAGGCTCAGGTCGACATTATCGCCTTGCTCAATCAGGCGCTGCTGCAACGTGCTCAGTTTAGCTTCCGCATTCGAGAGAATGGGGCTGAAGTAACGGCTGTAATCGTCATACGTCGAGAAGCCGAGTGTGCTCTTGTAAGCGTCCTTACTGTTCTTGCCCGCAAAACCCCATTTGTAACCGGCGATAATGCCGACGATCTGGGTCACCACAAAGATAAAGGCCAGCATCACGAAAGCGGACAGGCCTTCCACTTTGGTGGAGGAGTTGATGTCTTCTTTCGCCTTGGTGTCCGCGGCCGCCTGCGGCGCAGTGATTTCAGCCGGCAGCGCGCCGTTAGCAAACGGATTGCCTTCCGCGCTCGCCTGGGCGGTCGGCACCGACTGCAGTGTTTCACGTCCCTGGTCACTCTCCAGATGCTTGACTCGCATCACGGTGGACATGACAGCGATCACGATAATCGCAGCGGCCGCGATACCGACCA
>NZ_JBFRDW010000106.1:0-12138 GCF_052113985.1 Pseudoduganella sp. RAF53_2
GTGCAGGTAGGCGCCGCGGATATTGATGTCGTCCTTGCTGCCGGCCATGAACATCCAGGCCGAGACGCCGTTCACCAGAATGCCCACTCCCGCAACCACGGATACGGTCAGGCCCTGCACCGGTACCGGATGCAGCAGCTGTTGCGCGGCCCCCCATGCGATGGCGCCGCAAGCGGCCATCAGCAGCATGCTGTTCACCAGCGCTGCCAGCATGGAGGTGCTGCGCAGGCCATAGGTGTAGCGTGGGGACGGTTTGCGCGCGGCCAGGATCGCAGCGGCCCAGGCCAGTGCGAGGCCCAGCACGTCGGACAGATTGTGGCCCGCATCGGCCATCAGCGCGGTCGAATTGGCGAGGAAGCCGTAGAAGAACTCCACGGCCACGAAAATGGCGTTCAGCGCGATGGCGATGGCGAAAGCCTTGCCGTGGCTGACTTCTCCGTGGTGATGGTGATGCCCATGGTCGTGGCCATGGCCGTGATGATGATGGTGGCCGCTCATGGCTCGTTCCCGTTAGGTGGTTCAGCGATATGTTCGAGCATATCGTGGAGGACACCGCTGATGTGCGCATCGGCGGCGGTGTAAAAAACCTGCTTGCCCTGGCGCTCGGACTTCACGATGCGCGCCGCGCGCAGCAGGCGCAGGTGGTGGCTTACCAGGGAACTGGAAAGCTGCAGGCTGGACGCGATCTCGCTGACCGCAATCGGCGCTTCCACACAAGCCAGCACGATGCGCAGCCGCGTCGGATCGCCCAGCAAGTGGAACAGGTCGGCCAACTGCGCCACCGAGCCGTCGTTGTCAGGAAATATCGCCATAGCTTAACATATGAATAGGTCTTCATATGTTATCACAACCCACGGCGTAAAACAGGTGGCAGGCACGATGTGCCTGCCACCAGCGGTTCAGGGTTTGGCGAGTGCCTCTTCCACGGCGCCTCGGGTTTTGGCGTCGAGGGTAGGCAGGACTTTGTCGAGCTTTTCAGCGCGGGCGATGGCGGCGGTTTGCGCCGGCGTCAGTGCAGGCGCGCTGCGGAACATGGCTTGTCCCGCCAGCACCACCAGTGCGGCGACCAGCGCGATGCCCGCAGCGGCGCCCAGCAGGCGCAGTTCGCGCGGCGAGAATCCCTGGTGGGAAGTTGCGATGGGGCGCACGCCGGGCACCGCGGGCGCCGGCTCGAATTCGGAATGCGCCGCCGCGGAAGCAGCGCGCGCCGGCGGCAGGCCGCCCGCGCTGCGTGCATGCTGCGCCAGCTCCATCGAAGCCGCTTCGATGCGCTCCAGATGGCGGTCGACCGTTTCCTCCAGCACCGCCTCATTCAGGGCCACCAGTGCGAAGATGGGATCGTCCACATCGACCTTGATGCCAGTCTTGTCGAACACCTGGCTACGCAGTTTGGCGCGGTCCATGGCGACTTACCAGTTCACCAGGTCCAGCTGCTCATACAGGTCGCGGAACACGACCTTGATGCGCTGCTTTTCCATGACGTTGAACTTGTCGCTGGACTTCACTTCGTCCACGGTCAGACGCGCAGTGTTCATCTTTTTCACGTCGGCGCCGAACGTATCGGCATTGCGCTGGGCCAGCACCACGCGGCCGCGCACGCGCGCGGAGTTGTCGGCGTAGGTTTGCGATTCGATGAAGGCTTTGCCGGAGGCCGATTGCAGCAGGCCGAAATGCTCGTTCTCCCACAGTACCAGTGGCACATGGGTGGACTTGGCGGTGGAGACGAAGCCCATCGCCGTATCATGCAGCGTATCGCCGCCGCCCACGATGGTGTGGATGTAGACCTTGCGGCCCGATTCTTCCAGCAGGTTAAAGCAGTCGTTCTCGATCAGATAGGCCAGCAGCGGGGAAAAGGTATTGGCGCCGTTGTCGATCACGCAGTTGCCGTCCGCTTCCAGGATATCGATCATCAGCGAGTCGAAGCGCTTGGGATCGATGGTACGCGATTCCGTCATGACGGGAATGTGCTTCACGTCCAGCGCCTTGTAGCGCGAGAAGGTGGTGTTTTCCTGGTCGGTGTCGTAGCAGCGCAGCGGGGTGTCGCCTTTGGACTTCAGCCATTGTGCGAGGATGGTCGATACCAGCGTTTTGCCGATGCCGCCCTTACCCTGCAGGACGAAGTGAACCGTGTTTTGCATTCTTGCTCCTGTTATTTGTGGCAGGATGCCGCGCCGCTGTCGCGAGCCTCCCGTTCCTGCGAACCCGGGCGCATTGTATCGGCCGCCAGGAATTCCCATTCATAGCCATTGTCTTTCAATTTAAGCTTCAGCACACCCACCCGCCAGTTCTGGCGCACTTCGCTGTTATCCACCGTCCAGCGATAGGGCGTGAGAAAGGCGCCTCCCGTACCGACCACGAACTGGCGCAGGCCGCGCGCGTCGTCCCGCTGGCCCTTATCGTCCTGCGGCGCAAAGCGCTCGTAGTCGTGATCATGGCCAGATAACACCAGCTCCGCGCCCGCTTCGTACAGCAGGCGCCAGGCTTCGCGCATGTGGTCGGTCATGGGGTGCCCGCCAGAACTATACAGCGGCGAGTGCCAGTAGGCGAGGGTGCAGAGCGCCGGATGGGCCGCCAGGTCGTCTTTTAGCCACACGAGCTGGCGCTCGTGCTCTTCGCCTTTCATTTCACTGTTTAAAGAGATGAAGTGCCAGCCGCCCATGTCGAAGCTGTAATAGCCACGGCCGCGCTGCCCGGCAGCGTTGCCGAAATAATCATAGTAACCATTGGCCGTGCCGCTGTAATACTCGTGGTTACCGGGCGTAGGATGGGTGCGCGATTTAAAACGGCCCCAGGTCGGCTCATAGCATTCCGTGAATTCGGCTGGCTTGCCGTTCGGGTAAGTATGGTCGCCCAGGCTCAGAACCACGGCCTGCGGATCGCCCGCCGCGATGATGGCAGCGGTCTGCGCGGCGCCCGAATACTCGGCGCGGGAGTAGCGGCAGTCGGCGATATCGCCCGCTGCAAACACGGTCAGCGGCGCGGCGTCGGCGGACATCGCGCCGGCGGCCAGCGCCAGCGCGGTTAGAATACGGGTCATGCAAGTCATACCTTCAAAAGAACAGGAAGCCATTCTGCAATCCCGCGCGCCCACGCTGATGATCGAGGCGCGCGCCGGAACTGGCAAGACTACCACGTTGGCCATGCTGGCGGCACGCGAGCCGGGCGTGGTGCTGGGCCTTTGCTTCTCGGACGGAGCCCGCATCCGCTTCGAGGACAAGCYGCGCGACGAGGCGCCCGGCCGCAAGGTCACCGTGCTGACGGTGGAAGGCCTGGCGCGCTCGCTGCTCAATCGTCTGATCCAGGGCAGCTATTTCGACAAGCCATCGCGCCTCGCCAGCGCCGAGCAACTGCGCCCGCACGTGGTGGAAGCAGCCAACGCGGTATGGAACAAGTATGAGCAGCGCGGCTATACCGATTTCGATTTCGACTTCGAATACCGCACGCCGCGCATCGAGCAAATGCTGCAACTGCTTTCGACGCTGAAGGCCACGCTGGCTTCGCTATCTTTTGACGATGAGGACTTTGACGATTACGGCGTCGAGGAACTGGCCGAGCGCTTCAATGTGGACCGCGAAGCGATCGAGATCTGCCGCGAGTTCGAACGCCGCCGCCAGCCGCAGCAAGGGTTCTACGTGTGGCAAAGCCCGGCCGATATGGTGACCGATCTTGTGGCCATCCTGCGCCGCAATCCCTACGCGCTGGATGCGCTGCCRCAGGCGGACCTCTGCCTGGTCGATGAATGGCATGACGTGAACGCCGCCGAATTCGAGCTGCTGCGCTTATTCCGACGCGACGCGCGCTTGGTGGTAGTGGGCGACCGCCATCAGGTCATCAACGCAGAGCGCGGCGCCGATCCGCAGTTCTCGGCCGAAGCCTTCGATCTGGCGTGGCCGCGCACAGAGCGCCTGCCACTGAGCCAGTCGCGCCGCTGCGGCGTGTCGATCGCCAAATTGCTCAGGCAGGTGCTGCCTGCCTGCCGTTTCGAATCGCATGCGGACACTTATTCCGAACTGCGCCGCGTGCAGTATGCGCCGGGCCAAGGCGCGGCAGCAGTGGCCGACCGCGCTGCGGGTTTGGCTGCGGATGGCGTGAAGCTGTCCGATGTCGCCGTGATCCTGCGCGAGGCCGACCAGACGGTGGATATCGAAAACCTGCTGCTGGACCGCGCCGTGCCTTACGTATGCGATGGCGTCGAATCCTATCTGCTGCGTCCTGAAATCCTGATGCTGCGCGCATTGCTGCACATCGCCAGCGGTGACTACGATACGCTGAAGGGCGACAAGGAAAGCTGCGAGCGCATGGTGGACAGCCTGCTGGTCTATCTCTCTGTCTCCGCTGCCAGCACCGACTGGGAAACCGGCCACGAAATCTATGGCAGCGGCAGCTGGCTGGAAATGGCGCGCAATGACGTCGTGGCGCAGCCATCGGCGCTGGACAATCTGTTCACCAGCGTGCTGTGTGCCGACAAGGAAGGCGATAGCCCGACCACCTTGCGCTGGAAGCAGCGCTTCCGCCAAGTGGTGACGATGCTGAAGGAACGCGCTGCGGAAGCCAGTGCGCCCGAACTGCTGGCGCTGGCCAGTCAGGCACTGGACCTGCCTGCCGCCACGCGCACGGCTTTCGTCAGCCATAGCCGCGCCGACTCTGCGCTGCGCACCATCCGCGCGTTCATCGCCTTCGCCGAGCGTGGAGGGCAGCGCTCCGCCGCCGAATTCCTGCAAGACCTGAAGCAGCGCCAGGACCGCACGCGCGCCGAAGTGAATTATCTGCGCGAACGCCGCCAGCTGGTGCTGACCACAGTGCAGGCCGCGAAGGGGAGGGAATGGGCCCAGGTACTGCTGCCCTGCCTGGAGCAGGGCCAGTTCCCGCGGGGGGGGGATATGGCCGAAGAACGGCGCTATTTCTACGTGGCGGCCAGCCGGGCGATTACCGGCCTCACGCTGTTCGAACCGGACGAGCAGCACGCCGCTCGCCGCAGCTCCCTGCTCAATTAATAAAGCGTAGCAGGCCTTGCAGGGCGTGGATCACGGTCTGCTCGCGCACCGCGTGACGGTCGCCGGAAAACACCAGACGTTCGGTGTGCACGGTATCGCCATTGGCCCAGCCGAAGCAGACGGTGCCTACCGGTTTGCCCGGCACGGCGCCGGTCGGGCCGGCGATGCCGGTGGTGGACAGCGCCACGTGCGCATTGCTGGACGCCAGCGCACCCTGCGCCATCGCGGCTGCCACTTCCTCGCTGACGGAGCCGAACTGCGCGATCAGCGCGGCGGAAACGTCCAGCATCTCGCTCTTGGACGCGTTCGAATAGCACACGAAGCCGCAGTCGAACCAGCCGGTCGAGCCGGCGATTTCGGTAATGGCGGTAGATACGCCGCCACCGGTGCAGGATTCTGCGGTCGCCAGCAGGAAGCCTTTGTCTTGAAGAGCCTTGCCCACTTGGGCGGCCAGTTGGTTGATGTCGACAGTCATAGGCTCTCCTTTTGGCTTCGAATTCCGATGGCTTCATTCTAGCTCGCCACCGCAGCGCTTGACCACGCTGCACCGCAAAAAGTGTTGTCCAGGCCAGAATCACATGTCAATTGCTAGCCGGGAGAGGCTGCAATGACGCGGTTTCTCAATAATGCGCTGCTTTCTTATACTCAACGATAGAATAGGGGGAACAACCCCGGCGCGCGAGGCAAGGTGGCTCCCCTGCACTCCTTTCACAGGCAAAAGATTCCCGGCGGCTGGCTAATCATGCTGGCTATGGCCATCTTTCCTTTATTCGCCTCCGCCCAGGCCGGCAGCGTGTTGGAACGCCAGGTCAAGGCAGCTTATCTATACAAGTTCGCAGGCTTCGTCGAATGGCCGGAAGGCAGCTTCGCCAAACCGGACAGCCCGGTCGTCATCGGCGTGGCTGGCGCCGATGCGCTGGCCGATCAACTGGAGGCAGCGGTCGCAGGACGCAACGCCAATGGCCGTCCGTTGCAGGTGAAGCGGCTGAAGCGCGGTGAGAGTGTGGCTGGCTTGCACATGCTATTTGTCAGCGCTGCCCTGGACAAGGCCAACGCCCAGGAGTGGATGACCGCTTGCCGCGGCCAGGCGGTGCTGACCGTGAGCGACGCCGACGAGAGCCAGGCCATGGGCAGCATCATCAATTTCGTCATGGTCGATGAGCGTCTGCGCTTCGAGGTGGCACTGAAGAACGCCGCCACAGCGCACTTGCGCATCAGCGCGCGCATGTTGCAGGCGGCATTGCGCGTTCAGCAGGTGGCGTCATGAGTGCGCGCCGCTCGCTGCGACGAAAGCTGCTGGGCGTGGTCATGCTGGTCACGCTGGTGGCGCTGCTGGTGTCGGTGGGCACGGTGATCGCCTACGATCTGCGGGCCTACCATCAAACCCTGATCGGCGACATGAGCACCCAGGCCGAACTGCTTGGCCACATGAGCGCACCGGCACTGGCCTTCGACGACCAGCGCCTGGCAAAGGAGAATCTGTCTCTGCTGCGCCTGCGCCCCAAGATCTATGCAGGCGCCATCTACAATGCACGCGGCCAGCTGTTCGCGGCTTATGTCGCGCCCACGCACGACGTCACCGTGCCGCGCGCGCCGGGCGAAGAAGGCGTGGAGTTCGAGGACGGCAAGATGATCATGTTCCGTCCGATTCGCGACAATGGCGAGTTGCTGGGCACTGTCTATCTGCGCTCCGATTATGAAATCCTCAGCCGCTTTGTCGATTACCTGATCATCGCCATTTTGGCCAGTTTGCTGGCGATGGGCATCGCCTACTTGCTGATGCGGCGCCTGAATCACGTGATTACCCAGCCGGTGCTGGCCATTGCCGATGTGGCGCGCGAGGTGGTGGCGACCGGTGATTACTCGCGCCGCGCCGCGCGTCTGTCTGACGATGAAGTGGCCGACCTGGCCGATTCCTTCAACAAGATGCTGAGCGAGATCGAAACACGCACGCGTGAACTGGAGAACTCCAACCGCGAAATCGCGCGCGAGGCCGAGCAGCGCAGCGAGGCGCAAAAGGAAATCATGCGCCTGAACGAAGAGCTGGAAAAGCGTGTGCACGAACGTACGCTCCAGCTGGAAAAGGCCAACGGCGAGCTGGCGATGGCGATGGAAGAAGCGAAGAGCGCCAATCAGGCCAAGTCGGCCTTCCTGTCGTCCATGAGCCATGAGCTGCGCACGCCGCTCAACGCGATTCTCGGCTTCGCGCAAATCCTGACATCGGACAAGCTACCGTCCACCTTGCAGCAGAAGAAGGAATTCGCCAACCACATCCTGAAGTCGGGACGCCATCTGCTCACGCTGATTAACGAGATCCTGGATTTGGCCAAGATCGAATCCGGTGCAGTGGCCTTGTCGATGGAGCCGGTGGCGCTCAATGAAATCCTGCAGGAGTGCGAGAGCATGGTAGGGCCGTTGGCCGGACAGCGCGGCATACGTCTGCTGTTCCCGGACTTATGCCTGGCCAATGTAAACGCGGACCGCACGCGTCTCAAGCAAATCCTGCTAAACCTGCTGTCGAATGCCATCAAGTACAACCGCGAAGGTGGCGCCGTGGTGGTCGATTGCAGTCCAAGCGGGCCGGGACTGTTGCGCGTTTCGGTGCAGGACACGGGCATGGGCCTGCAGCCGGAGCAGGTGCGCATGCTATTCCAGCCCTTCAATCGGCTGGGACAGGAAAGCGGGGCGGAAGAAGGCACGGGCATTGGCCTGGTCGTGACCAAGCGGCTGGTGGAGCTGATGAACGGCACCATCGGCGTGACCAGCAGTCTCGGTGTGGGCAGCATGTTCTGGATTGAACTGAAAGCCACCAGTCCCGTGCCATCGCGCGTGGAGCAGGGCGGCGAGCGTGCGGCCATGAGCACCCGCGAACATAGCGAAAACGAACCAGCCACCGTGCTGTACGTGGAAGACAATCCGGCCAATTTGAAACTGGTGGAAGAAATCATCAGCTTCCGTCCGGATCTGCGGCTGCTGTCGGCGCCGGACGGCCATCTTGGCATCGAGCTGGCGCGCGCCCATTTGCCGGACATGATCCTGATGGACATCAATCTGCCCGGCGTGAACGGCATCGACGCACTGAAGCTGCTGCGCAACGATCCCCGTACGGCGGAGATTCCGGTGATCGCACTGACCGCCAATGCCATGCCGCGCGATGTGGAGAAAGGCCTGGCCGCAGGGTTCTTCCGCTACCTGATCAAGCCGATCAACATCGACGAATTTACTGACGCCATCAACAGCACTTTAGCGTTCCTCTCCCGCAGGAACGAGAAGGAAAGGAGCACGCCGACGTGATTACGCGAGCCGATATCCTGAACGCCAACATCCTCATCGTGGATGACCAGCCCGTCAACGTGCAGCTGCTGGAATACCTGCTGCAATCGACCGGCTACACCCAGGTGAGTTCGACCACCGACCCGCGCGTGGTGGCGCCCTGGCACGAACAGAATCGCTACGACATCATCATCCTCGACCTGCACATGCCCGGCATGAACGGATTCGACGTCATGGATGCGCTGAAGCCGCTGGAACCGGATGCCTATCTTCCGGTGCTGGTGGTGACGGCGGAACCGGACAAGAAACTGGCCGCGCTGGAAGCAGGCGCGCGCGATTTCGTCAGCAAGCCTTTCGATCCGGTGGAAGTGCTGACCCGCATCCGCAACCTGCTGGAAGTGCGCCTGCTGCATCGCCAGGCGCGCGACTACAACACGCTGCTCGAGCAAACCGTGCGCGAACGGACGGCAGAGCTGCAGCGCTTCCGCAGCGCGATGGATGCGACGGCGGATGCCATCTTCCTGATCGATTCCGGCAGCTTGCATCTGGTGGACGTGAACGATGGCGCCTGCCGCATGCTGGGTTATGGGCGCGAGCAGCTGCTCGCGCTGGAGCCGGCCCGCATTGGCCTGGGTGGACGCGAGGTGCTGGAGCAGTGCGCCGAATCTGCGCGTGAAGCCGCAAACACGGCGTCCAGGGCGCCCGAGCTGTTCGAAACAGAGCTGACGCGCGCCGATCTGGTCACGGTGCCGGTGGAGGCGTATTGGCAGCAGCACGGCGAAGGCGAATCCTCCGGCAGCACTTTGATCTGCGTGGCGCGCGATATCAGCGAGCGTCGTCTGGCGGAAGAGCGCTTGCGTCATATGGCGCATTACGACAGCCTGACCGGCCTGCCCAACCGCACGCTGTTCTTCCAGACGCTGGCTGAATCGATCGAGCTGGCGCAGGACAAGGAATGGCGCATCGTGGTGCTGTTCATTGGCCTGGACCGCTTCCGCAATATCAATGATTCGCTGGGCGCTGCGGCGGGCGACGAACTGCTGCGCGATTTCTCGAATCGCCTGGTGCAGTGCGTGCGCATTCGCGACACCGTTGGGCGTCTCGGCGGCGACGAGTTCGCGCTGATTCTGACCATGACACGTGACCAGCAGGATGCGGTGCTGGTAGCGAACGAAGTGCGTGAAGCGCTGCGCGCGCCGTTCGAGCTGGATGGGCGTCAGGCCACGATGACGGCGTCAATTGGTATTGCCATGTATCCCGACGACGCCAACGACCCGGAGACGCTGGTGAAATACGCCAATACGGCCATGGAGCGGGCCAAGGAGGCGGGCCGCGACGGCTATCGCTTCTTCACGGCGGGAATGAACGTGCAGGTGCTGGCGCGCCTCGATCTCGAAATGGCGCTGCGCCGCGCGCTGGAGAACAATGAGCTGGAGCTGTACTACCAGCCCAAGGTGAATCTGCATACTGGCCGCGTGAGTGGCGCGGAGGCGCTGCTGCGCTGGAATCGTCCCGGCTATGGGCTGGTGTATCCGGCGGAGTTTGTGTCGGTGCTGGAGGATACGGGACTGATCGTGCGCGTCGGCACGTGGATCATCGAGTCGGCCTGCCGCCAGATCGCGGCGTGGATGCGCTCTCCCGTTGGACAGGTGCATGTGGCGGTGAACGTTTCGAGCCGCCAGTTCGTGGAGGGCGATCTGGAACACGAGGTGAAGGAATCGCTGGAGCGGCATAAGGTTCCGCCGGAGTTGCTGGAGCTGGAGTTGATGGAAACGGCCTTGATGTCGAATGCGGAGCGCACCATACAGGTGCTGGGCGCCTTGAAGGAACTGGGTATCAAGGTGGCCATCGACGATTTCGGTACAGGCTATTCTTCGCTGGCTTATCTGCAGCGCTTCCCGATCGACAAACTGAAAATCGATATCGCATTCGTGCGCGATATCACGACCAATCCGAATGACGCGGCGATTGCGCTGGCCATCATCAGCATGGCGCACTCGCTCAAGCTGCGCGTGATTGCGGAAGGTGTGGAGTCGCGTCCGCAGCTGGAATACTTGCGGCGTAATCGCTGCGACGAGATCCAGGGGTATTACTTCAGCCGTCCCATACCTGCGGGCGAAATGGGGCAGCTCGTCGAGGCCGGAAAATGCCTGCCGCCGGACCCGAACCAGGCGGCCGAACCGCCGCAAACCTTGCTGCTGGTGGATGACGATGTCAATGTGCTGTCGTCGCTGCACCGCCTGTTCCGCCGCGATGGCTACCGTATTCTGACGGCGGTGTCGCCGGCTGAGGGCTTCGAGCTATTGGCGTTGTATCCGGTGCAGGTGATCGTGTGCGACCAGCGCATGCCGATTTTGAGCGGCACGGAGTTTCTGGCCAAGGTGAAGGAGATGTATCCGGACACGATACGCATTATCCTTTCCGGCTATACGGGGCTGGAGGCGGTACTCGATTCGATCAATCGCGGCGCGATTTATCGCTTCTACACCAAGCCTTGGGATGACACGCAGTTGCGCGACAATATCCGCCTCGCTTTCCACCACTACTGGCTCATGCACGGCAGCGGCCGCCGCGCGGGCGAGCCGGGCGAGGACAACACGGCCATTGGCGGCCAGTGACGCGCCATCACGAGGCATGCACGGCGGATCGATGATCCGCCCTACGATGCGTGTGCGGCGGGGCATTGATCAGCCGAAAACCAAACGAGGCGTAGGGCGGCTCATTGAGCCGCCGTAAAGTGATCGAAGCCGCCCAGCTTGAGATCAAGGGTGGCGCCTGCCGCGTTGCTGAAGCGCAGGCCCGGCGCGGCCTCAATGCGCCCCACGCGCGTGACAGCGGTGCCGCTGGCCGCGCCGGCGGCAATAACCGCCTCGCGCGCCGACGCCGGCGCCGTAAAGCACAGCTCATAATCATCCCCGCCCGCCGCCGCAAATGCGCGTCTTAGCGCCAGGGGTTGCCCGGCCAGCACCGGCCCTGCCGGCAGCGCATCCACATCGAGCACCGCACCAACGCCCGAACGCTCGAGGATATGTCCCAGGTCACCCGCCAGCCCGTCCGAAATATCGATCGCCGCATGCGCAATGCCGCTCAATGCCAGCCCAAGCTGCACGCGTGGCGTTGGCATATGCATGCGCGTGCCGGCGGCGGCCAGCTGCTCCGGCGGCAGTGCCAGTTCGCCGCGATACCCCGCCAGCGCCAGCCGCGCATCGCCTAGCGTGCCGGACACCCAGATATCGTCCCCCACCTGCGCTGCACTGCGCAGCAGGGAACGTCCCGGCGCCACCTCGCCGAAGATGGTGATGCAGATATTCAGCGGTCCCTTGGTGGTATCGCCGCCAATCAGTTCGCAGTCATGCGCGTCCGCCAGCGCAAACAGGCCGGCGGAAAACGCGGACAGCCAATCGCGGTCCGCAGCCGGCAGGGCCAGAGCGAGCGTGAAGCCTACCGGGCGGGCGCCCATGGCAGCGAGATCGGAGAGATTGACGGCGAGGCATTTGTGCCCCAGGCGGCGCGGGTCTTCGCYCGCGAAGAAATGCCGGCCCTCGACCAGCATGTCGGAAGAAATGGCGGTCTGCATCCCCGGCGACGGGGCGAGCAGGGCGCAATCGTCGCCGATGCCTAATGCGGCCTTGCGGCGGCCTGGGCGAACGAAATAGTGTTTGATCAGGTCAAATTCTGAGAGCATCCCGCCATTGTAGCGGGGACGCTCTTAAACGTGCCTGTCGCGCAGATAGATCCAGGTGCCGCCCGAAGCGATGGCGGCGGTGGCGAGGGTAACGACCCAGCTGGAATCTGGTGGAGTGAAGAAGAGTGCAGCAGCAGTCGCAGGGAACAGGACGCCGGACATACGGGCCCAGGAGTGCCAGATTGC
>NZ_JBFRDW010000107.1:0-17019 GCF_052113985.1 Pseudoduganella sp. RAF53_2
ACTCAAGGCAGGCGCTGGAAGCCTTCGGCGTGCACCACCCAGCGGCCGTTATTCGGGAAGCCTGGCGCAGGACGGTCCGGTGCGCCATCCCAGCCGCCAGCCATCATGGCCACGGCAGCGAGCAAGGCGCCATTGCCCGGCAAGTAGACCGGCAGGCCGGTATTTGGATTGTGACCGGCCTTGGTGTAGCCGTTATTCGGGCCGTCCGTTTTGAGCAGCACGTCGACCGCTTTATCCGGCTCGCCCAGACGGGCGGCAGTCATGGCGATCATAGGATAGTCCCAGCCCCAGATCTTGGTGGCCCAGTCCCATTTCGTCAGCACGGCATCAAGCGTATTGCGCATGATGGCGCGGYCGACACCGTCGCCGGGCAGCTGGCCAAACGCCATCAGGAAGGATGGATGGTCGTGGCGGCTGTCGACATTTTCCCAGGTATCGGGATGCGATTCGAGGGCGACGTATTTGCCATCCTTCTGCGGCAAGGCGGAAAGATGCGTGCGGCGATTTTCCCAGTCCGGATTGCGCGGCATGCCAAGGCGTTCGCGCCAGCGCTGGGCGGTTTCCAGTGCCCAGGCCCAGTAGCTCAATTCGTAAGCCGGATTCTCGCTGCTCGATTGGTCGTAAATCTCCTGCGCGATCCACAGCGGCGGGCCGAGAACGAAGCGCTTGCCTGCCGCATCCCAGTTCAGCATGGATGCCATCGCGTCCGCCGTTTCGAAAACCAGCTCGTTATAGCGCGCCAGGGTTTCGTGTGTTGGATTGGCGCGGTACAGCAACTCGGCCAGATGAATGGCATGCGGCTGATTCCAGACAATGAGAGGATTGCCGCCGGGGCTTTCGCGTCCTTCCGGCCCGGTCATCTTCATCCAGCGTGCGCCCTTCAGGCCACGTTCCGCAGCGACGGCGCGTGCAGCCGGCAAGGTACGCTGGAACCAGCCCAGTGTGCGTGCGGTGTATTCAGGGCGGCCCCAGAGTGCAAAGTGTGCGGTGTGCCACCAGACCATCTCCGTGTGGTGCTTGCCGAACCAGGTGGCGGTGGTCAGGCCGCTTTCCTGTGCGGGGATCGTGTCGCCGAGCTGGATGGCGGTCAGGTATTCAGACAGCACCACGCGGCGTTCCAGTTCCGCTGCGCGCGGATCGGTACTGCCGCTGAAGTCAACGGCCGCGCCGGATTGCCAGAAGGCGCGCCAGTGTTCGGCGCTGCGCGTGAAGACTTGCTCACTTTGCTGGGCAGGTGCGCGGCCGTTCTGTGCGAAGGACACAGTCAGGTCGAGCGTGTCGCCGCCAGCCGAGGGAGAAATTTCAAAGCTGTGGGGACCGGAGCGCTTGATAGCCAACGGCGCGGCGCTGGCCAGGGTCATCGCATAGCGCGCGGCGTCGCGGCGGTGTTCAATTATCAGGAGGCGCGGGCTTTGCTCCAGCACCGTGCTGGTGTGCGTGCCCGACCAGTCCAGCGGCGGATTGTGCTTCACGCGGAAGTCGTAGCCGAAAGGCAGCGCGACGCGCACGGCGATGCGCCCGCTGGCCAGCAGCGGAGACTTGATGCGCAGGGCCAGCGTGTCGCTGCCGGGATCGACGGCGCTGCTGACGCTGACGGGCTGGCCGAGTAGCTGCACGCGGCTATCGAGCTGCCCGCGCCACATGTCGAGCTTTTGGTCGACGGACGTGACATCGGCGGCGGCCAGCGGGCGCGCATCGGCGCCGCCGAGCACAAAGCCGATCTGCGGCAGCGGCTGAACGTGCGGATTCAGACGCAGCCACTGCCCTGCCGGTGAATTCTGATTGGTCGGATAACCAAGCGTGCGTCCGTGCGCCGTGTAATCGCGGTTGGCATCGGAGAGCTTGTAGTGATTGGGATTCGCGTTCTCGTGCCAGGACCAGCGTGCCTGCGTTTCAGTCGGCGTGCCGGTCTTCCAGTACAGGTCCGGCAAGCTTTGCAGGCCGGTGACGTCCGCGGTAAAGGCGAAGCGTCCATTGCCCACGCTAAGCGGCGCCATGGTGTCGATGGAGTTCAAGCTTGGATTATGGCGGGATACGAGAGCTTGGCGGTCTATGCTGGCGGCTTGCGCGCCGGCGACGGCCAGGAACAAGGTGATACAGACGTAGCGATGTAGCGTCATGGATCGAAGGGAGAGAAATAAACTGCGGGCCCGTTCCCAGGCCCGCAGTGTCAGGACAAGTCTTTAGAACTTGTATTCAACGGAGAAGCGATACACGCGGCCCAGCATGTCGGCCATGCTGGTGATGTAGCCACCACTGTAGATGGTGTCTGCAGTCAGCGGCGGCCATTCCTGCGTGATGTTGTTGATACCGAACGAGAGCGTCACATTCTTATTGGCCGCATAGCTCATGTTCATGTTGTACTGGCTGTAGGAATCCACCTTGGTCATGGTGGACCCTGCACGCGGAGTCAGATCCGTGAAGCCGGTATTAAAGCGCTGCGACAGCGTAGCTTTCCAGTCACCATACTTATAGTTCAGCGACAGGGTGTGCTTCCAGCGTGGATTCAGCTGTGGCATGCCGGCCAGGCCGGAGTTCGGACCTGCGCCACCGTAGCGGCCATCGTTGGTGATGATGCCCACGTTCTGCAGCCATTCGCCGCCCWTCTCTGCCTGGAACTCATACTTCTGATACCAGGTGCCGTCCAGCTTCGCATCGAAAGTACCGAAGCTGGTTTTCGGGAAGAGGTAGCTGGCCGAAACGTCCGCACCACGGATGCGGGTCTGGCCGCGGTTCGCCTGGCTGGCCACGATATGGTCGATGGTGCCGTCGGCATTGCGCAGGATGTACTCCGCGTACTTGGCCGGGTTCTGCTGGATCTCGGCGATTGCCAGGGCACCCAGCACGTCGCGGATCTTCAGGCCCCAATAGTCAACGGTGATCGACAGATTCTTCACCGGCTCCAGCGCGAAACCGAAGGAGAAGCCACGCGATTTCTCAGGTTTCAGGAAGGAGTTGTTCGGCGACTTGGTCCAGTAGGTGGTGGTCACGTTGCAGACCTGGTCCGCGGTGTAGCCTGCCACCGGCTTGCCGGTGCCTGCCACAGTCGGCTGCGAGCTTGGGCACAGGACCGGATCGTCCATCACCTGGGTACGCACTTCCGGCGTCGCATTCTGAATGTCCATGATGGACGGCGCACGGAAACCGGTCGACACCGAACCACGCAGCACCAGCTGCTGAACCGGCTGGTAACGCGCAGCCAGCTTCGGATTGACGGTGGTCTGCTTCAGGTCATCGTAATGGTCGGCACGCACTGCGCCGTTCAGCAGGAACTTGTCGGTGATCGGCGCATCCAGCTCGAACATCAGCGAGGAGATCTGGCGCTTCACCTTCTTGCCCACACCCTGCGGCGTTTCGCCCACCAGGTCAGTCTGCACAACGTTGCCGGACTTGTCGATGTTGTAGCTGCCGTCAGCCTTCTTCAGCACGTAATCCAGCGGCGCATCGAAGCTGCGCGCCGAGTCCTCACGCAACTCGCCCGACACTGCCAGCGTCAGGTCACCGCCCGGCAGTTGCCAGATCGGGTGCGTCAGCGTGCCGTCGATGCTCTTGTTGTAGGCCTTGTTCAGGCGGTAGGTATAGTCCTGCGCTTCGATGCTGTTCAGGTAATCCAGGCCGGCCTGGTCCTGCAGTCCGAATGGATTCAGGATGCCTTTGTCGAAGCCCGCTTGGGCGGCGGTGTACAGGATGTAGCCATTGCCGGCGCGGGTGTCGCGCTTGGACTGGCCGTAGTTCAGGCCCACGCGATAATCCCAGCCAAACACTTCGCCTTCGGCGGTCAGCACCACGCGGTCGTTGGTCTGCTCGTCGTTACGATATGCGGGGCCAAGTTCAGCAGGGCCCCACTGGAAGTAGATAGGCCGGTTGTTCATGTTCAGGTTCGACACGGCGCCAGGAGTCTTGGACGAGTCGATGAACATGGTCGGCGTATTGGAGCCGGTATTGCTGCCCACCACCTGCACGGCCGGGGTGATGCCATTGCCCGGATAGTATTTGCTGCTTGGCGACAGCGAGTAAGTGGTGAATGGATTGGTGCTGCCCGGTACTTGCATGCCGCGGAACTTCTGCACGTTGAAGTCGGCGTGCAGCAGATCCAGGTCGATCTTGTGACCGCCCGGCAGATTCAAGCTTGCACGGCCGCTGACGGTGGTGATCTTGCTGCCGTCGGTCACGGCGGTCCAGTACAGCGGATTGCGTGCGCAGCCCGGCGCATAAGTCGGCGTTGCGGCAGTGCTCAGATTACCCAGGGTCGGGTAAGCGTATGGCGATGCGCAACCGCTGGCGAAATACGGGTTGTAGTTCGTATTGGCGGCGCGGGTGAAGCCGAAGTTGGCGATCGGCGAAGCATTGCGCGCGTCCGGCGTGATGCCCAGGCCGAGGGTCTGCAGGATGGCCGGATCATGCTGGTCAGGCCGGTCCGCCTGGAACAAAGCGCCCTTGTATTGATGGTCGACCGCGATGTAGGCGTTCCAGCCGTCTTCGTTCAGCTTACCCCAGCCCATGATGGCGCCGATGCTGGAAGTCTTGCCGCCGCCGCTCATTTCCGGCGTTGCGTATTCAGCCTTGATGGAAGCGCCCGTGTAACCGCGCTTGGTGATGAAGTTCTGCACACCGCCGATGGCGTCCGCACCGTAGATGGATGCAGCACCGCCGCTCAGGGTTTCAACGCGGTCCAGCGCCATGCGCGGAATCACGTTGACGGATACGTACTGGTCCTGCAGCGGCTCGTTCGCCATGCGGCGGCCGTTCAACAGCGTCAGGGTACGCATCGGGCCCAGACCGCGCAGGTTGGTGATTGGTCCGGCCGCGCCGGAATTGGTGCCGAGGGACAGCGATTGCGGCTGCTCCAGCACAAAGTCTTTCAGTTCGGTGTTACCCCGTGCTTCCAGGTCGCTGGACTTGGTGGTCATCAGCGGTGTTGCGCCTTCATCCGCCACGCGGCGGATCAGCGAGCCCGTCACCACCACGGCCTGGACTGGCTCAGCCTGGGTTTGGGTCTGAGCGTGCGCCTGGCCGGCCATTTGCAGGACAGCGGCAGCAACTGCCGATGCCAGCACGGCACTTTGGAGTTCGGGTCGGCGTGCAGAATTCATTACGTCTCCTCCTAATTGGTTCGATGATCTGGTCGATCACTTATTTTTTCTGGTACAACCAAATACTAAACTGGCCAGACCAATTCAACAAGAAGAAAATACAACACATCTGAATAAAGGGGGCTCTCCCATACAAACCGATGCAATGTGGCCGGACCAGATCGGCCCAGTCCGTTGCATTTTTGCCTCATCAGCTGATGCGGAGCGCGTTTAGACCGCGTTTACGCCAGGCCCGGCGCCTTTTACAAATTCTTTACTGGATCGCTGATAGTCTGCTGGTCATGCCAATCCTGCCCATGCAGCCATGATCCAAACCGGCACGCCAGACGATATACCGGCCCTGTTGGCGATCGAAAACGCCAGCTTTGAAGGCGACCGTTTGACGCGCCGCAGTTTCCAGCACCTGCTCAGCCACGGCAACGCCCTCACCCTGATCGAGACGCATGAGGAGCAGCCACGCGGCTACGTCATGCTGCTGTTCCGCGCGTCCAGTTCCATCGCGCGTATTTACTCCATCGCCACCCATCCGGACTGGCTGGGGCGCGGCGTGGCAGCCAACCTGGTGCTGGCCGCGGAGCGCGAAGGGCTTGCACGGGGCAACGCCCTGATGCGGCTAGAGATCCGCAAAGACAATCTGGCCTCGCAGCGCCTGTTCCGGTCGCGCGGCTACCGCATCTTCGACGAGTACCCGGCCTATTACGAGGATGGCGAAGACGCCTATCGGCTGGAAAAGTCCCTCACCCGTCATCTGAGCCCGGAGCGTCCGAACTCCAACTCTGGCGCGAAGCCTTCATGACGGAGAACCACAGCGGCTGCGGCGCGCACGGCCTGGCCCCGCCGGGTCGCGGGGGGCAGGCATCAAAGCAGTAGTAACCATTTATTCACGCACTCGTTCAAGCAACGGAAATCATGTCAAAAGCCCGAAGTAAGCTGCCCCTCATCATCGTTGAAAACCCGAAGGACTGGGAAGGCGAAGGCCGCGCCATCAGCGCAGCCGAATACCTGGACGCCAGCTCGCCTGGCATTCCATCCGACACAACGGTCGTCAACCTGTGCCGGGGCTATAAATATCTCTCCATCGGCTATTACTGCTCGCTGCTGGCGGAAGCGCGCGGCCACCACGTACTGCCTTCGGTCAAAACGATCAACGACCTGTCGCGCAAGGCCATCTACAGTCTCGATACCAGCGAATTGAATGAGGCGCTGAACGCCCTGCTCACCGAGCATGACGAAAGCACCATGCCCACCGAGTTCGCCATGGATATCTTCTTTGGCCAGACCAGCTACAAGCCGTTGGCTCGTCTGGCGCGCCAGATCTTCGAAACCTTTCCCGCTCCGGTCCTGCGCGTGGAATTCGTGTATGACGACGAGTGGCAGATCCAGTCGCTGAAGGCCCAGCACATCGGCTCACTCAACGAACGCCAGGAGGGCCAGCTCGCCGATATCCTGGCGGCCTTCGACGATGGCCTGCTGCCGAACGCCGTAGCGCGCAAGCGTCCGCGCTACCAGATCGCGATGCTGCACAATCCGGACGAAGAGCTCCCACCCAGCAATCCGGAGGCGCTCGAAGCCTTTATCCAGGCGGCCCGCGACCTGGGTATGCAGGTAACGCTGATCGAGAAAAAGGACTATTCGCACGTTGCGGAATACGATGCGCTCTTCATCCGCGAAACGACGGCCATCAACCATCACACCTATCTGTTCGCCAAGAAGGCCGAGAGCGAAGGCCTGGTGGTGGTGGACGATCCCGTGTCCATCCTGCGCTGCACCAACAAGGTCTACCTGGCCGACCTGATGCGCCTGAACGGCATTCCGACACCGCGCACCCGCGTATTGTGCGAGGAAGACATGGACGATGTCAGCGCGCTGGAGGAACAGCTTGGTTACCCGATGGTGATGAAGATTCCGGACGGCGCTTTCTCCCGCGGCGTGATCAAGGTGGCAAACCGTGAAGAGTTTTGCGACAACGCCCTGAAGCTGTTCAAGCAGTCGTCCTTGATCCTGGTGCAGGAATATATGTACACTGAATTCGACTGGCGTATCGGCGTGCTTGACCGGAAGCCGCTCTTCGCCAGCCAGTATTTCATGTCCAAAGGCCACTGGCAGGTCGCCAAGCGCGACGCCAACGGCAATGCGGAATTTGGCCCGGGCTGCGCGGTGCCACTGACGGAAGTTCCGGCGGACCTGCTGGATTATGCCGTGCGTGCCGCCAACCTGATTGGCGATGGCCTGTATGGCGTGGATATGAAGATGACGCCCAATGGTCCGGTCGTCATCGAGGTGAACGACAACCCAAATGTGGACGCCGGCATCGAAGACGGCATCCTGCGCGGAGGCTTATATCGCACGATCATGCAAGTGTTTGCCGATCGGCTCGACCGCCAGTATCAGGACATCCAGTCGCTGCGTAAAAGTGCGTAGGCCGCGATATCGCGCGGTTCTTCGGCGACGATCCAGCGCTCCCGCATCGTCCCCTCGCGGCGGAAGCGCAATTGCTCAAGCAGTTTGATGGAGGCGTGATTGCGCGGCTCGACTTCCGCCTCCACTCTGTTCAGGCCCAGGCCAGTGAAGCCATATCCCAGCATGGCGGCCAGCGCTTCCCTTCCGTAGCCAAAGCCCCAATGCGGGCGGGCCAGGAGATAGCCGAGCGTCGCGCGCCGGCACAGCGGCATTAACTCGTACAGAGCACAGCTTCCTACCAGGCTGCCACTATCGCGGTGTTCGATCGCGAGATGAAGGCTGCGTCCGTCGGCATAGTCCTGGTGCGCTTCAGCTATCGCTGCGCGGGCTTGTGCAGGCATCATCCAGGCCTCGTGGCTCCAGTAGCGCATGACGTCAGGATCGCTGTACAGCGCAAACAGGGCAGGTGCATCGCGTGCATCGAGCGCCCGCAGAATCAGGCGTTCGGTCTCAATTACTGGCGGCTTCATCACGGCAGGATACACCGCAAGCGACAGCTTATGTACCTGCTTATACGCCGCGTTTATGCGGCGCCGCCAAGTTTTTCGATCTTTTTTACGAGGCGGTTGCTAAGCTCATGTCCATGATTATCGCCATCGTCAACCAGCACAACACTCAGGACCGCAACATCGTCGCACGCAACCTGGCCGTGCTACGCGCACGCAGCGGACGCAAAGTCTGCCTGGCCATGCCGGAGCATGCGCGCGACGAYAGCGACTGGTGTGCAGACCGAGGCGCCGCCGCCATCCTGCCACGCATCGAAGCACGCCACCTCAATAACCGGACCGCCGGCAGCAGGCTTGCCCAACTGCGTTTGCTATTCAACGATATGCTGATCGATGCCGGCACGCGCGACACCGAGGCAAGCCGCTGTGCGCTCGCAGCCGCGCGACTGGTCCTGATTCCGGTACGTGGCGCCGAGATCGATTTAGCAAGCCAGTACGCGTTGATGACACGCCTTAACGCGGCACGTGCGCTAAACCGGAATCTGCCCGTGATGTTCCTCATGGTCAGCGGCGCCTGCGGCCCGGGCAACCACGAGCGTGAAGCCGTGCTGGCGCACATGTCGCGCGTTGCCGGCGCCACGCTGGCGACTACCGTGTTGCGAGAGCCAGGCGTCCGCGGCTTCGGCGCCGGCCGCTGCGCAAGTGACGGCCTTACGCCATCCGCCGATATGGCAGAACTCTACCGGGACGTGTACGGCCCCTGAACGATCAGAGGAAGGGCCAGCTGAGAATCCCCTTGACGTGCAGGATCGGCCGAATAGTGAAATAAGCGATGACCAGCGCAAACGCAGCCAGCGAGCGTGGGTCGCCCAGGAATGCGAGCCAGACGCCGCCCACCATGACAAAGGCCATCAACAGCACGAGGCACACCTCTATGCTCTGGAAAAAGACGCCCGCCGCCCGCCACACGCGCACAAACTGTTTTCTGAGTTCCTGGTAGTCCATGATAGGAACGGCAACCATGCCGATTTTGAAATTTCGCCCGTAGAAATGAAAAAATCGCCGGACGAGCGGCGATTTAGGCATTATGCTAACACAGCGGCAGAAAGCTCGCAGAGCGTGACGCCATACCAAAGGAGTGTGTGGATATGAGCAAATCCAAATCGCCATCCAGCCCCATCGCGCCTCCGGTTTACCGTCCGCCGCAAGGCAAGTCCGTTACCGCGCCAAAGGCCGTGCAGCTCAAACCAAGCGCTGTGATTCAGCGAATGCAGGCTTTCTGCCGTTGGTGTACGACACCCAACTGCCATAACGGTTCGATCTGCAAAGGATCAGGTCACAATGCGGGCATTTATGCAGGCCGTGTGGACGACCAGAAGCGCCTGGAAAGCGTGTATGGTACCCGCGTCAGTGGCGCTACCCATCAAATGGAACACCCGTATGGCTACAAGGTCCTCGCGGGGCCAATGCATCAGACGGGGGCTCGCGCCGCCACGCCAGCCACGCGGGAGATCGAACAGCAAGCGCCGGCGTATCACGAAGAACTTCGCCAGCATCGCACTCATGAGGGAACCGGCAATAGCGGCAACGCAAGGGAATCCGGCCTGAACGCGGAGCAGTATCGCAACTGGCAGCGTACCGCGCTGGCCGACCAGAATCCGGAACTGGCGATGGCAATTAATCAGATGACGTATGCGCATCAGGCTCTGCCCCACAACCCTGTGGCCCTGGCTCAGGCAAACAACTCGTATGGGGCCATGGTCAACAATATGGGCCCCATTCCTTTTGGCACACCGGGCGGCGTGCAATACCTGCCCGCGCCGACCGACGACCAGAAGTTCGACATGCTGGTATTCCGCTTCCAGGTCACGTTTAAGCGCGACCCGACCGATGAAGAACAACTGGCATTGATCGCCAAATACAACTTACGGGTGTCCTGGCTTTGATGCATCAAGCAGGCGAAGRTCCGTCTCAAGGCGGATGTCATCGGACGCGCTCCCTACCATCAGTTTAAATTCGCCCGGCTCCGCGCCCCACTTCAACTGGCTGTTGTAGAAAGAGAGCATGTCGCGGTCGATGATGAACTGCACGCGGCGGTGCTCGCCCGGCTTTAGATGGACCTTCTGGAAGCCTTTCAGCTCCTTCAAAGGACGCACTACCGATGCGACCATGTCGCGCAGGTACAGTTGCACCACTTCGTCGCCTTCGCGCGCTCCGCTGTTGGCAAGGTCGACGGACAGCGTGGCTTTGCCGTCGCCACGCAATTCGCTGTGGTCCAGCCTCAGATCGGAATAGGTGAAGCTGGTGTAGCTCAGGCCACGGCCGAAGGCGTAGCGCGGCGTATTGACTGAATCGATGTAGGCGGACTTGTACACGACATTGTGTTCGTCCGTGACCGGGCGCCCCGTGTTGTACTGCGCATAGGACAAGGGAATCTGGCCTACGCTGCGCGGGAACGTAATCGGCAGCTTGCCCGACGGGTTGTAATCGCCAAACAGCACATTCGCCACGGCGTTGCCGCCCTCAGTACCCGGGAACCAGGCGTAGACGATGGCGTCCGCCTGATCGGCGATGGTATTGAACACCAGCGGACGGCCAGCCAGCATCACGACCACCAGCGGTTTGCCGGTTGCCTTCAGCGCAGCGAACAACTTCTCCTGCTGGCCCGGCAGTGTGATGTCGGTGCGTGACTTGGCTTCACCGCTCATATCCCAGGTTTCGCCAATCGCCAGCACAATCACATCGGATTGCGCGGCGGCCGTAACGGCGGCATTGAGCGCGGACGCGTCCAGCGTCGCGCAGCCGGGCGCGCAGGCCTGGGCGTGCACGACTTCCGTGCCCTTTCCCGCATGGCTACGCAAGCCTTCGAGAAGGCTGGCCACAGGCGCGCGGTCGCCCTGCACTACCCAGCCGCCCTCAAGGTCGCGCTGCGAATCAGCGAGCGGGCCAATGACGGCGATGCGCTTCAGGTCGCGGCTCAGAGGAAGCGGTGTCGCCGCAGCACCCGGCACTCCGTTCTTCAGCAACACCATCGACTTCTGTGCCACGTCCAGCGCGGCGGCACGGTGCGATGCATCGCCCAGCACGGCCTTCTCGCGCGAAGCATCCGAGAACTTGTAGGGATCGTCGAACAAGCCAAGCTCGAACTTCTTATACAGGATACGGCCAACGGCATCATCCACCAGTTTCATCTTCACCTTGCCGGCCTTGACGGCTTGTTCAAGGTGCGCCGAGTAGGCATAGCCTTCCATATCCATATCGCTGCCCGCCGTGATGGCCTTCACCGCCGCGTCGGACAAATCGGCCGCGTACCCATGCGGCACCATTTCGCGTATCGATCCCCAGTCGCTGACGACAAAGCCCTTGAAGCCCCAGCTGCCTTTCAGGATATCGCGCTGCAGGAAAGCGTTGCCGGTGGCCGGCACGCCGTTCAGCGTATTGAAAGAGTTCATGAAGGTCGCAGCGCCCGCGTCCAACGCAGCCTTGAATGGCGGCAGATAGACCTGGAACAGCTGCTGATTGCTCATATCGACTGCGTTGTAGTCGCGGCCTGCGATGGCGGCGCCATAGGCCGCGAAGTGCTTGGCGGTCGCCATCACGGCATCGGTGCCGCCCAGCTTTTCACCCTGGAAGCCCAGCACGCGCGCTTTTGCGATTTGCGAGCCGAGATAAGTATCCTCACCGGCTCCTTCCATCACCCTGCCCCAGCGCGGATCGCGCGACACGTCCACCATCGGTGCGAAGGTCCAATGAATGCCCGACGCAGCAGCTTCCTGCGCCGCGATATGCGCGGACAGACGAATCGCATCCATATCCCACGACGCCGATTCGCCCAGCGGTACGGGGAACACGGTCTGATAACCGTGGATCACGTCGAGGCCGAACAGCAACGGGATCTTCAGCCGGGATTGCAAAGCCAGCGCCTGGATCTCGCGCGTGTCCGCGACGCCCTTCACGTTCAGCATCGAGCCGACACGGCCGGCGCGGATATCCGCCAGCTTGTCCGCATAGTTGCTGCTGGTCGGTCCGGTGAACTGGCGGCCGGAGAGCTGGTGCAACTGGCCAACCTTCTCGGCCCAGAAGTCCTGGAAGTAAGGATGCGGACGGCGTGGCGAACGGAAGTCCACCAGCACCCACGGCGTCATGCCGCGCAAGCCTGGAATCGCATCCAGCATCTTGAACTGATTGCGATACAACTGGTCCTGATACTCTTCACTCCAGCGCGAATCGGCATCGCCGTGGTAGCCGCCCAATGCGTCCGCGCCAAACTCGGTGATGATGACCGGCTTGTTGGCCGTGATATTGAAGTGGAATTTCAACATATCGCTGTTGTTGGCCCAGTACCAGCCTGCGTATTCGTTGAAGCTGACCAGATCCAGCTTGTCCGCCAGCGGATCTGCCACGGTGATTTCGTCGCCGGTACGATGTACTTCCAGCGCGGCGCCGACCAGGCGCGTGGTGTCCAGCGAACGGACGGTATCGGCCATGCGGCCCATGAAGTTCGTGCGCACCTCGCTGACCGGCGTCTCGTTACCGATGGACCAGATCACCACGCTGGCGCGGTTGCGGTCGCGCACGATCATATCGGTCATCTGCTGCTTCGCATTGTCGAACACTTCCGGCTTCTGCCAGGAGATGGTCCAGTACACCGGCACCTCAGCCCATACCAGCAAGCCCATTTCATCGGCCAGGCGAATCATCTCTTCGCTGTGCGTGTAGTGCGCCAGGCGCACGTAATTGCAGTTCATCTCCTTGGCCCATTGAAGCAGCATGCGCATATCGCCCTCGCCGCGCAAACGGCCCGGAATCAGCGGATTCTCGTCATGCACCGAGACGCCGCGCAGGAAGATCGATTTGCCGTTCAGCAGAATGTCGCGGCCATGCGTGACGATGGTGCGGAAGCCGATGCGGTCATTCACTGTGTCGGTGGCGGAAGACAACGTCACGCCATACAGCTTGGGATCTTCCGGCGACCAGTAGTGCAGCTGTTTGGCTGTCAGCGGAATGCTGATGGCGGCGCGGCCATCAGCACCCGCATGTACGGTCGTTTTGATGCCGGCTTCAGGAATGGTCACCGTCACATCCTGCGCGCGCTGCGGGCCATCGATCTGCACGAAACCTTCGATGCGGCGCATATCGCCTTTCGCCAGCTGGATCTGGTAATCGGCGATGTGCGTCTCCGGCACTTCGGCCAGCAGCACATCGCGCGTAATACCGCCATAGTTCCACCAGTCCGTGCTCACGGTCGGGATATCGTCCTGATGGCGCGTATTGTCGGCCTTGACGATCACTGTGTTCTGACCCGGCTTCAGCTTTCCCGTGACGTCGAACTGGAACGGCGTGAAACCGCCCTTATGGCTACCGATCTTCTTGCCATTCAGGTAGACGTGGGCTTCGTAATTCACTGCGCCAAAGTAGAGGAAGTAACGCTTGCCCTCCTTCGGTGCGGCGTTGAACTGCTGGCGCATCCACACGGTGCCTTCGTAGTTCTCCAGCTTTGCATCCTGCGAATTCCAGTCGCCGGGGATCGCCAGCGTCGGCGAGCCTTCGAAGCTGTACTCCACGATGTCGCCCTTGTCCTTCGGTTTGCGGTCATCGTAAAAACCACCACTGCCGCCTTCCGATTGATCGTAAGGCTGGCGGCGGTAGTTGTAATAACCCGTCTCATACGGGTCCACGATGTAGTTCCAGCGGCCATCCAGCAGCAGGTGCTGGCGGCCATAAATATTGTGCAGCGCCGGCTCGGCGGACACGCTGCCACAGACTAAAACGGTTGCAGCCAACAGCAACTTCAAAGGGGACCAACGCATGTGCACCACCTTTCGATTGGAAAACGTTTAACAGATACTATTGGATTTTTTGCTACAGGTAAAGCTGTACGAGTTGACGTTCGGATAAATTTGGTGCTAACTTAAGTAAAACGTTTAACTTACAAGAAAACTACGGAGACACCCTTGCCCAAGCTATACCCGCGCCCCTTGCTGCTGCGCGCCGCTATTCTCGCGGCACTGTCCGCAACGCCCTTCATTCACACCGCGCATGCCGCAACGAGTATCACGCAGCAGGAGTCCGCGCTCGCACCGAAAGCCGTGCTGTCGGTGATGGAACGCGCCGCCGACTGGCAGCTCGCCAACCCCAGCAAACATCGCCCCGACGACTGGACCCAAGCCGTCGGCTACAACGGCATGATGGCCCTCGCCGGCATCTCCGGCGACCGCAAATACCGCGACGCCATGGTGCAGATGGGCGAGAAGAACGGCTGGAAGCTCGGCTCCAATCACTACCACGCGGACGACCACATCGTCGGCCAGACTTACGCAGAACTCTACCTGCAATTGCGCGAGCCGAAGATGATCGCTCCCATGCGCGCCCACATGGACGACATTCTCGCCAATCGCCGCAGCGGTCCGCTGGACTTCACGGTGAAGGGTAACCAGGAACGCTGGTCGTGGTGCGACGCGCTGTACATGGGGCCTCCGACCTGGCTGCGCCTGTGGGCCGTGACCGGCGACCTGCGCTATCTGGACTTCGCCGTCAGCGAATGGTGGGTGACCTCCGACTACCTGTACGACAAGGACGAACACCTCTACTTCCGCGACAGCACCTACTTCGACAAGCGCGAAGCCAACGGCAAGAAGGTCTACTGGGGCCGTGGCAATGGCTGGGTGATGGGTGGCCTGGTGCGCATGCTGCAGTATCTGCCGGCCAGCCACCCTGCCCGCGCGAGCTTCGAACAGCAATACCGCGACATGGCCGAAAAAATCCTCACACTGCAGCAGGACGACGGCCTGTGGCGCGCCAGCCTGCTCGATCCTTCCAGCTATCCGATGAAGGAATCCAGCGGCTCCGGCCTGTACACCTATGCACTGGCCTGGGGCGTCAACCAGGGCATGCTGGATGCGCAGCGCTTCGGTCCTGCCGTGCGCAAGGCCTGGCAGGCGCTGGTCGCCAACGTCAACGCGGAMGGCAAACTGACCCACGTGCAACCGATCGGCGCTGCGCCCAAGACCTTCGACAATGAGCTGACCGAAGTCTATGGCGTCGGCGCCTTCCTGCTGGCCGGCAGCGAAATGTACCGCATGGCCGTGATGGCGCAGGCCAAGCCGCAAGTGGTCACGATCCGCAATCCGTCCGACGTGCTGCGCGGCGATGAACTGGCCGAAGTCGCACTGGGCAGTGCCCCGAAGGCACCGGTAGTGATGGATGCCTCCACTTCCGCCATCCTGACCTCGCAGACGATCGGCAAGCAGCTGCTGTTCAGCGTGAACATCCCCGCCCACGACACGCACCGCTACCTGCTGCTGCCCGCCGACCGTCTGGCAGCTGTGCCGCCGGCGGACGTGAAGACCCACGCGCGCTTCGTGCCTGAACGTCTGGACGATTTCGCCTGGGAGAGCGACCGCATCGCGCACCGCGTCTACGGCCCGGCCATCATCAAAGACCCGAAAGAGCACTTGATCAGCAGCGGCGTGGATGTGTGGGTCAAGCGCGTGCGCTACCCGGTCGTCGACAAGTGGTACCGCACCGGCGACTATCACGCAGACCATGGCGAAGGACTGGACTACTACAAGGTCGGCCCTGCGCGCGGCTGCGGCGGCACCACGATTTACGCCGACGGCAAGCTGCATAACTCGTCCAACTTCGCCGGCTGGAAGGTGCTGGCTGACGGTCCGCTGCGTTCCGTATTCGAGCTGCGTTTCGCCAATTGGGACGCTGGCCAGGGCCGTCAGGTGTCGGAAGTGAAGCGTTTCTCCATCGACGCCGGTTCCAATATGACCCGCGTCGAAAGCAAGTACACCAGCACCAGCAAGGCTCCATTGACGGTCGGTGTCGGCATCGTCAAGCGTGATGGCGACGGCCAGTACGCCAGCGATGCGGCCGCAGGATGGAGCAGCTATTGGGAGCCAGCAGAGGGCAACCAGGGCAGCACTGCCTGCGCCGTGATCGTGCCGGGCGGCGCCAAAGGATTTGCCGAAGCCGAAGGCCAGCAGCTCACCCTGGCCGACGCGCAGCCGGGCAAGCCTTTCGTCTACTACCTGGGCGCCGGCTGGAGCAAGAGCGGCGACTTCGCGGATGCCGCGGCATGGCAGTCCTATGTGCGCAACTTCGCCCAGCGCCTTCAGGCGCCGCTGGCCACCAGCATCGGCAAATAGAAAAACAGGGCCTGCGCCATACCGCAGGCCTTTTTTAGACCGGGAATTGGAAACGTTCCCAATAATTATACGGAGACTTAAAAATGCATCCACACCCCACCCTGCGCCCCATACCGGCAGCGCTTGCACTCGCGCTTCTCGCACTGTCGTCAGCATCGCACGCGGACGACACGAAGCTTGAAACCGTGGTCGTTACCGCCAACAAGCGCGCCCAGAATCTGCAGGACGTACCGGCATCGATCACGGTGCTGAATGACGCCACGCTTCAGCGCAATAACGTGCGCGACCTGGAAGACGTGCCGAATCTCTCCCCTGCGCTGACGCTGTCCTACGGCACGCAGCCGGGCAACTTCAGCATCAATATGCGCGGCATCGGCACCTTCTCGCTGGGTATCGGCGTCGAAGCGGACGTATCGGTGATTGTGGACGATGTCCCGCTGGGCATGCAGGCCARCGCCTTCCGCGACCTGGCCGACGTCTACCGCATCGAAGTGCTGAAAGGCCCGCAAAGCACGCTGTATGGCAAGAGCTCGATTGCCGGCGCGCTGAACATCACTACCAAGCCAATCGGCGGTCCGGTGAAGACCACGGCTTACGCCTATCATTCGAACGATGACGAATGGCGTGCAGGCGCCAGCATTTCGGGCGCCGTGTCCGACACGCTGCGCGCGCGCCTCGCTGTCAGCAAGACCGATTTCAAAGGCACGCTGAACGACCTGACTACCGGCGGCAAACTCAATGGCAGCAAGGGCGACAACGTCAGCGCCAAGATCGAATGGCATCCGATCGACGAGTTCACCGCGACCTTTATGCCGCACTACAACCGCACCGAAAAGTTCTGCTGCTCGAATGCGTTCAGCTCCATGT
>NZ_JBFRDW010000108.1:0-11986 GCF_052113985.1 Pseudoduganella sp. RAF53_2
ACGCGGTCGCACACGCCCTTGCAGCCGGAATTATTGTCGCGCCATAGGACCTCGAAGCCGGCATGGCGCAGCACGTCCAGCAAACCTTCCTGCGCGCGGGCCTTGTCTTCCGAATAATCTTCACGCGGCAAATCCGAGAACACGCAAGGCACGGACACCGCCGTCGCCGTGCCACAAGAGCTGACATTGGTGAAGTTGATCAGCCCCTGCTCCTTTTTCAGATTCGGATTCGTCTCCCGTTCATAGCCGTTCAGGGAGAAGTTCATGGCGCGCGCCGTCTCACCCACCACGATGATGGTCACGGCATGCTTGCCCTGTCCCGCAACGCCAGCGCCAGCGCCCGCAGCAGCCCACAGGCGGCCCTTGGTGGCGTCAGTGCCCAACGGCGCAACCACGGTCGGCACGGCGAAGCGCTGTTTCAGATAGCTGTTGGTGGCCTGGAAGACGTTGGTCGGCGTCAGCAGGAAGCGCATTTCGCGGTGTTCGCGCACTGCCGGCGCCAGCGTCTTAAACAGCAGCATCAGCAGACCGACCACGACCAGCGCCGACCCGGCAATCGTGCCGAGCTTGATCAGCAGATCGCGGCGCAGCGGCGGGAACTGCACCGGCAGCCGCCACACAATAATGGATGGCAGCACGCCCAGCAGCAGCACCGTCTCAACCATATTCCAGCTCAGCAGCTCAGTCGCCTCGCGCACATCGGTTTCAACGACGTTCTGCACCATGGACGCGTCGATCACCACGCCATACTTGCTCATGAAGTAACTGGCCGACGAAGTCACCAGGAACAGGAAGATCAGCACCGGCTTGATCAGCAGGCGGAAATTGACCAGCGTCAGGATCAGATTGAACACCAGGACCAGCACCAGACTGGCGCCCAGATAAAGCGGGAGGYTGCCGATTTTCGCGCCGCCGGTTGCGGCCACGAAGGTCTTCCAGAAACTGAAATTACACAGCAGGACAAGGAATACAGAAGCGCCGAAAGTCAGCAGCGGCGCATGAATACGAGGCAAAGATTTCAATTTCACAAAGACACTCCCGGCAACTTAGCCGAAAACGATAACCGGGAGCAAGTGAAATAACCGTGAAAACTGCGTTAAATTTTCGTTAAATCAGGGAATTGCAAGATGCAGCAAGTGCCGCCGCCGGATCTTTCAATGATCTCGATACTTGCACCTATATAGTGGCAGATGCGCTGAACCAGGCTCAGACCCAGTCCGGCGCCAGCCGAAGTCTCGCCATCCGCCACCGGTTCACCGCGCATGCGCGCCAGGGCGCTGGATGGCAGGCCGGGGCCAGTATCTTCCACAATGATACTGCGCGGCCCCAGATGCACATCGACCGAACCCGATTGGGTGTACTGGCAAGCATTGCGCACCAGGTTGCCCACCGCTGCCATCAGCAGCTCGCGCGGGCCTTGCACCTTGAAGTCTTCTCCGCCGCCGAAACACAGCGCCAGCGGACGGTTTGCCACCAGCCCCTGATAACGCGCCACTTCGGCGTGGGCGAGCGACGCGGCCGACAGTTCCGACCATTCCAGCACCTCGGGCGAACGGGCCAGGCGCAGCAGTACGGCAGTCACGTCGCTGGCCTCGCGGGCCGCACGATAGATCCGCTCGGACGGCGCATGCAAGGCCGGCTCATCATGCGTGCGCTCCATCAGCAATTCGGCGGCGCCACTGATCACGGTCAGCGGCGTACGCAGCTCGTGGCTCACGTCGCCGGTGAAGAAGCGTTCGCGATCCAGGAAACGGGTCAGCTCGGACGTGTGCCCGGCAAAGGCGCGCGCCAGCACGCCCAGTTCATCTTCCCGGTCCAGATGCGGCAGGTCGTCCTTGCGCTGCTCCACCGCCTCGGCCAGTTCCGTGATCGGCGTAACGATGCGATTGGCCACCCAGCGGCCCAGCGCCAGTGAACCGCCGATAACGGCAATCAGCGCGCCGCTGAACATGGCGTACACCACGATCTCAATGTTCTCGTATTCCGTGCTGTGATCGACTACAACGAAGTCGCCCAGTGAATCGCGGGCGGCCAGTACGTGCAGATAGACGCCGTCCACCTCCATCTTGTGCACACCCGGCGACAGGCCGCGCAGGGATACCGGAACGTCCTGCCCATGATGGAAGCTTACGCCGGACGGCATCTCGACCGGCAAATGCCCCGCATTGCGCGGCGATGCCCAGTCGGCGATGACCCGCAGGCGATCATCCACCAGGCGGTCTTCGATACCCTCCACTGCCAGTGCCGCAATGCCGGCGAAAATGACCGACACGCCCACCGCAAAGGCCACATAGGCCAGGATGATGCGCCGGCTGAGGGATTCAGCCCTCTTCATCGGCTGCCAGCAGCTTGTAGCCTATGCCGGGGATAGTGCGCAGCATGGCAAAGGAATGCGGCTTGTCCAGCGCCTGGCGCAGGGCGTGGATGTGAGTCCGCAGCGCGTCACTGTCGGGACGGTCCTCGCCCCACAGCTCCTGCTCCAGCACCTCGCGAGTGACGACTTTGGGCGACTCCTTCATCAGCAGGCGCAGGATGGTGAGGCCGGTACGGGTCAGCGTCAGCGGCCGCCCGGCGCGGCGCGCCTCGAAATTGGCCGTATCGTAGGCCAGCTCGCCCACAGTCAGCACGGGGCTGGTGGCCTGCACACCGCGCGAGCGGCGCACCAGGGCGCGCAGCCGCACCTCCAGCTCCACCATTGAGAAGGGCTTGACCATATAGTCGTCGGCGCCGCTTTCGAAGCCCGCGACCTTGTCTTGCAGGGTGTCGCGCGCGGTCAGCATCAGAACCGGCGTGGCCTTGCCCAGCTCACCGCGCAGCTTCTGACACAGCTCCACACCATTCAGGCCTGGCAGCATCACATCCAGAATGATGGCGTCGTAGTCGTGCTGCGCAGCCAGCGCCAGCCCGCCGTAGCCGTTGGCCGCGGAATCCAGCACGTAACCCTTATGCTCCAGGAAGCCGTACAGGTTCGCAACGATGTCAGGGTTGTCTTCGATGATGAGGATGCGCATGCGGGCATTATAATTCCCGGATGACTATCCCACACATCTCCCCCGTTCATGACGAATCGCTCGCGGCCCAGCTGGACCGCGCCATCAACAACAAGACCAAGCCGCTGGGCAGCCTGGGCGCGCTGGAAGCGCTGGCCAAGCAAATCGGCATGGTGCAGCAGACCACTGCGCCGGTACTGCATGATCCCGCCATTCTCGTCTTCGCCGGCGACCATGGCGTAGTCGCCGAGGGCGTGTCCGCCTACCCGCAGGACGTGACCTGGCAAATGGTCGAGAACTTCCTGGCCGGCGGCGCCGCCATCAACGTGTTCGCGCGCCAGAATGGTTGCCTGCTGAAAGTGGTGGACGCTGGTGTGAACCATACCTTCGGTCCACGCGACCACCTGCTGAACCGCAAAATCGCACCCGGCACCCGCAACTTCGCCAAAGAAAAGGCAATGACCGCCCAGCAGTGCATGGAAGCGATCGAGTGCGGCATGGAGCTGGTTGAAAACCTGCCTGGCAAAGTGCTCGGCTTTGGCGAAATGGGCATCGGCAACACGACCGCCGCGGCGGCCCTGATGCACAAGCTGACCGGTATTCCCGTCGCCGAATGCGTCGGCGCCGGCACCGGCCTTGATGCGGAAGGCGTGCTGCGCAAGCAGCGCGTGATCGAAGCAGCCGTACAGCTGCATGACGTCAACGGTGGCCTGCCGGTGCTCGCAGCCTTTGGCGGCTTCGAAATCGCCATGATGGTTGGCGCCATGCTGAAGGCGGCCGAGCGCCGCATGGTGCTGGTGATCGACGGCTTCATCGTCACCAGCGCCCTGCTGGTCGCCGCCCGCATCAAGCCCGAGGTGCTGGGCTACTGCGTGTTCTCGCACTGCTCGGACGAGACTGGCCACAAGCGCATGCTGGAACACCTGAATGCCCGTCCGCTGCTGAACCTGGGCCTGCGCCTGGGCGAAGGCACCGGCAGCGCGCTGGCCATGCCGCTGCTGCAGGCGGCCGTCAACTTCCTGAACCAGATGGCGACTTTCGAGTCGGCTCAGGTCAGCGAAAAGTCAGTCTGAGTTCATGCAGCAGGTTCRCCTCTTCTTCATCGCGCTGCAATTCTTCACGCGGCTGCCGATTCCGTCGTGGGTCGGCTTTGAGGCGGCCTGGCTGCATCACGCGTCGCGCTATTTCCCGTTGGTTGGCGCGGTCGTCGCCGCCATTGCGGCCGGCGTCTATGCAATGGCCGCACTAGTGCTTCCCGCGCCCGTGGCCGTGCTGCTCTCCACAGCAACCGGCATCTATGCCACCGGCGCCTTCCACGAGGATGGTTTCGCCGACATGTGCGATGGCTTCGGCGGCGGCCAAACGCGCGAGCGCGTGCTGGAAATCATGAAGGACTCGCGCATTGGCGCTTACGGTGCGATTGGCATCATCCTTCTGCTGGCGGTCAAATGCGCAGCCTTGTCTGCGTTGCCGCCCGTCGCTGTGCTGGCGGCGCTGGCGGTTGCCCATCCGGCATCCCGTCTGATGGCCACGGCCCTGATCTGGCGCATGGAATATGCCCGCGCTGAAGGCAAAGCCAAGCCGATGGCGCAGGAAATGCGCAGCGGCGAATTCGCCATTGCCGCCTGTACCGCCGCCGTGCCGCTGGCCGTGGTCGCGGCGGGCGGTTGGATCGCCCCCGCAGCGTTGGGCATCGGCTTGCTGGGCATGATACTGGCCGCACTTTGGCTGGCCCGCAAATGCGTGCAGCGCCTGGGCGGCTACACCGGCGATTGCCTGGGCGCTGTGCAGCAATTGAGCGAAGCCGTTTTCTATGTGTGCGTGCTGGCCGCCTCGGGCCACGGCGCATGGGCCTGATCCTTATTCGCCACCCCGCGCCGCAAGTCGCGCCGGGGCTTTGCTATGGCAGCAGCGACCTGCCGCCCGATCCTGCGGCGCTCGCGGCCTGCCATGCGTCCATCGGCGCTGCGTTGCCGCCCGACCTGCTGCGCGCGGCGCCGATCTGGACCAGTCCCCTGCGCCGCTGCACCGAACTGGCCGCCTTGCTGGCCGCCACGCCCGGCCGTCCCGCCGCGGCAATACCCGATGCCCGCCTCGCCGAACTGCATTTCGGCGCCTGGGAACTGCGCGCTTGGGACGACATTCCCCGCGCCGAAGTCGATGCCTGGGCCGCCGATCTGCTCCACTACCGCCCCGGCGGTGGCGAGTCCGTGCTGGACGCCGCCCGGCGCGTGCAATTCTTTTTACGAGAGCTGACAGGCCCTGCCATCGTGGTCTGCCACGCCGGCACCATCCGCCTGATGCAAGCGCTGCACAACGGTGCGCCACTGCACGCAGCGGCCCTGAAAGCGGCTGCGGCGCCCCACGCCATCCCCTACGGCAGCGTCATCGAGTTATAATTCGCAAGTTTTGGTGCCCGCGATCGAGGTCTCGATCGCAGTTAAACGGGAAACACGAAGCCATCGCCGATGGCCAACGTGTGCTGCCCCCGCAACGGTAAGCAAGTGCTGCTCCACAAGAGCGGCAGCTGTCTCCTCAGCCACTGTGCGCAAGCATGGGAAGGCCCGACAGTCAGACCTGCCAGCCCGGATACCGGCCAAATCAGGTGGAAGCGTCCGCGCTTCCGTGTGAATCTGGCCTACGGGGACGTGGGCTGGTAGCTCAAATACGAAAATTGTCATGACATCTCCCGTCACCCGGCAAGCGGCCCTCGCGTCGTTCGCCCTGGCTATTGCTGCGCCTAGCGTGCAAGCCCAAACCGTTGCCCTCGATTCGATCATCGTGACCGCCACCCGTACCCCGCGTGCCGCGCGCGACGTGGTCGCCGATACCTTGACCATCAGTTCCGAAGAAATCACCAGCGCCGGCGCCGGCTCCATCACGGAACTGCTGCAACGCCAGCGCGGCATCGAAGTCACCCGCAATGGCGGTCCGGGCACCAACTCCGGCGTACTGCTGCGCGGCGCCAACGGCAACCAGGTCGTCGTGCTGGTGGACGGCGTACGCATCGGCTCCGCCACCAGCGGCACGGCGGCATGGAACGCGATTCCGCTGGAAGCCATCGACCACATCGAAGTAGTCTATGGCCCGCTCAGCACCCTGTACGGTGCGGACGCCATCGGCGGCGTGATTCAGATCTTCACCAAGAAAGGCAAAGGCGCACCGGAAATCAGCGCTTCTGTCGGCGGCGGCACTTACGGCACGCGCGTTTATGAGGCAGCCGTTTCCGGCAGCAGTGGCCCGATCAGCTATGCCCTGAGCGCGGCCAAAGAGCGCTCGGACGGCTTCTCCGCCACCAAGCCGGCCAGCAGCTCCTTCAATCCAGACGACGACGGCTATCAACGCGAAGACGCCGCCGGTCAATTTGCATGGCAGCTGGCGCCAGGCCATGAACTGGGCCTCGTCTTCCTGCACAGCCGCACCGAGGCGCAATTCGACAGCGGCAAGACCAGCCGCGCCGACAGCGTACAGTCGCTGGACAATATCGCTATTTATTCGCGAAACGCGATTCTGCCAGCGTGGTCCATGCTGACTCAGGCTTCGCAGAGCCGCGACAAATCCGGCAGCTTCACGTCTACGGATAGCCAGATCAACACCAAGCAAACCACCTTCAGCTGGCAGAACGATTTCCGCCTCGGCGAAGACATGCTGCAACTGCTGGCGGAACACCGCAAGGAAGAAGTCGAAAGTAATGTCGCTGCCGTCGCCAAGGACCGTACCACCAACTCGGTTGCCGCCAGCTATCAGCTGAACCGCGGCCCGCACCTGCTCAGCATCGGCGCTCGCAACGACGACAGCTCGCAATACGGCAGCAAGGTCACCGGCTCGCTGGGCTACGGCTATCGCCTTTCAAGCGCACTGCGCCTGAACGCCAGTTACGGCACCAGCTTCCGGGCACCGACCTTCAATGAACTGTACTACCCAAGTTTCGGCCTGCCCACCAACCGTCCGGAACGCGGCCACAATGCCGATGTGGGGATGAACTTCGACAACGGCAGTACCGCCTTTACCGCGGCCTACTACCGCAACAAGCTGACCGACCTGCTGGTTAATTTCTCGCCGTGCCCACAACCGGGCTTCGCTTTCGGCTGCGCCTACAACGTCAACAAGGCCACACTGGAAGGTCTGACCATGTCGGCCCGCCAGCGCCTCGGCGCGTTCACTCTGACGGCCGATGCGGATATCCAGGACCCGAAAGACGATACGCTCAACAAGTCGCTGGTACGCCGCGCCAAACGCCACGGCAATATCGGCGTGGAATACGACGCCGGCAAGCTGCACACTGGCGCAGAATGGCAGCTGTCCGCTTCGCGCTTCGACGATGCCGCCAACAAGAACCGTCTTGGCGGCTATGGTCTGCTCAACCTGTTTGCCACCTGTCAGTTCACGCACGACTGGTCTGCGCTGCTGCGCGTGAATAACGTGGGCGACAAGCAGTATGAGCTGGCGCGCAATTACGCCACAGCCGGCCGCAGCGTGTTCGCCGCCCTGCGTTACGGCTTCCACTAAATCGGGTAAGCTGCCGCCATGCATCCATTCTCCGCCCAATTGCGAAACCGGGCCGGCCTGATAAGCGCCGGATTAGTCCTCCTTTCTCTGGCCAGTCTGCTGATCGCGGGCATGACTGGTTCGGTTTCGATTCCACTGGCAGACATGCCAGGCGCATTGCGCGAATTATTGGATGGCCATCCGGATTCTTTGGCGGCTAACTTGCTCGATCTGCGCATCAGCCGCGCGCTGGCGGCCTTCGTCACCGGCGCTTCCCTGTCTCTGGCGGGCATGATGATGCAGGCGCTGCTGCGCAATCCGCTGGCGGACCCTTATGTGCTGGGCGTGTCGTCCGGTGCATCGGTAGGTGCGCTGGCGGCGCTGTTGTTCATGTGCGCGGCATGGATAATTGACGCGGCGGCATTCGGCGGCGCGGTGGCCGTGTCGCTGATGCTGTATGTACTGGCACGGCGCGACCTGCGCGGCGGTACCGCGGCAGAAGGCGGCACGTCGTTGCTGCTGCTGACGGGCGTGATCCTGTCTTCGGCCTGCATTGCCCTTGTCACCTTGATGTTGTCGATCGCACCGGACAGCCGCCTGCGCAGCATGGTGTTCTGGCTGATCGGCGACCTGTCCGGAGCATCGGTACGCTGGCTGCCATGGATAGTGCTGGTATTCGCACTGGCTTACGCCCTGCGCAAGGCGCGCGCACTGAACGTGATGGCCCTGCATGCAGAAGCGGCAGCAACACTGGGCATCAACGTTGGCGTGCTGCGCAAAGGCCTGTTCTTCATTTCCGCCCTGCTGACCGCAAGCGCGGTGACCAGCGCAGGCAGCGTGGGCTTTGTCGGCCTGATCGTACCGCATGCCTGCCGCTTCGCCTTCGGACCGGACCACCGATTGCTGGTGCCATCCGCGACACTGGTCGGCGGCGCCTATCTGGTGCTGGCCGACACGCTGGCGCGCACCATCATTGCGCCCCAGCAGCTGCCGGTTGGCGTGGTCACGGCGCTGGTCGGCACGCCGGTCTTCCTGTACCAGCTGCACCGGCTGAGGAAATAAGATGATCGCAACTGAACAACTACGACTCACTATCGGCCGCCGCACGCTGGTCGACGCGCTGGATTGGCGCGTCGGCGACGGCGAATGCTGGAGCGTGATTGGCCGCAATGGCGCGGGCAAGAGCACCCTGCTGCGCACCCTCGCGGGCTTGCGCGAACCGGAAAGCGGACGTGTATTGGTCGAAGGCCGTGCACTGGCCGACTGGCCGCTGGCCGACCTGGCGCGTACCCGCGCCTTCCTGGCGCAGTCGCGCAACGACGCGTTTTCCTACTCAGTGATAGAAACGGTGCTGTCCGCGCGCCATCCTTATCACGGCAACCGCTATTGGGAAGACAGCGACGATCATCACGCAGCACTGGGCGCGCTGCAAGCGATGGAAGTCGCTGACCTGGCCGAGCGCGATGTGCGCACGCTGTCCGGCGGCGAGCGGCAACGCGTCGCCATCGCCGCTTTGCTGGCGCAGGACACTCCGTTGCTATTGCTGGACGAACCGGCCAATGCGCTCGACCTGGCGCATCAGGTCAGTGTGATGGCCCTGCTGGCAAAGCTGTGCCGCGAACAGAAAAAAACCGTTGTCATGGTCGGCCACGACCTGACCCTGGCGCACAGCGTGTCGACGCATGCGCTGCTGCTGATGGGCGATGGACGCTGGCTGGCCGGACCGGTGTCCGACGTCATGCAACCGCCCATCCTCAGCGAATACCTTCAACACCCGATCGACGTCGTGCGCCACGGAAGCCGCACGATCTTCATTCCCCTGGAGAGCAGCGCATGAACGACATCAATGAACGTCACCGCGAACGCATGGAGCGCAAGAAGGCCATAATCGACGCCAAAATCGCCGCGGCGGATAAGGACATCGGTGTCCTGATCGTCAACACCGGCAATGGCAAAGGCAAGAGCTCCAGCGGCTTCGGCATGGCGATGCGCGCCATGGGGCACGGCATGAAGGTCGGCGTGGTGCAGTTCATCAAAGGCGCCATGTCCACCGGCGAGGAGATCTTCCTGCGCCGCTTCCCGGACGAGTGCAGCTTTCACGCCATGGGCGAGGGCTATACCTGGGAAACGCAGAACCGCGAACGCGATATCGAGAAAGCGCAGGCAGCCTGGGAACAGGCGCGCGTTTTCCTGCGCGATCCTGCCTACGGCATGGTGATCCTTGATGAGCTGAACATCGCGCTGAAGTACAAATATCTGGACGTTGATATGGTGATCGCCGACCTGCTCGATCGCCCGCCAATRCAGCACGCAGTGGTCACCGGACGCGCAGCGCCGCCGGAGCTGATCGAAGTTGCGGACACGGTCACCGAAATGAACGTCGTGAAGCACGCCTTCAAAGCCGGCATCGCTGCGCAACCCGGAACGGAGTGGTGATGGCAAAGGCTGTACTGATCGCCGCTGCTGCATCCGGTCAGGGTAAAACTACCGTGACCGCCGCGCTGGCGCGCAAACTGCGCCGCGACGGCAAGCGTGTACGCGTGTTCAAGTGCGGCCCGGATTTCATCGATCCAATGATTCTCGCGCGCGCCAGCGGCGCACCAGTGCAGACGCTCGATTTATGGATGGTCGGGCGCGATGCGTGCCAGCGACTGCTGGCGGACGCAGCCCGCGACGCCGACGCCATCCTCATCGAAGGTGTCATGGGGCTTTACGACGGCACGCCGTCCGCGGCCGATCTGGCCAACGAATTCGGATTGCCCGTGCTGGCGGTGATCGATGCAGGCGCGATGGCGCAAACCGCCGGCGCGCTGGTTCAGGGTCTGCGCGACTACGGGCCAGTGCGCATGGCAGGTGTGATCGCGAATCGCGTTGCCAGCGCTGGACATGCGGCCATGGTGGCTTCCTCGCTGCGCGATATTCCCTTGCTTGGAAGTTTGCCGAAGCAGGCGCAGTCGCTTCCGGAGCGTCACCTGGGCCTTGTGCTGCCTGACGAGCAACCGGAAATCGACGGTCTGCTCGACTCGCTGGCCGATCAGCTGAATTTTGATGCCGCGGCGTGGGATGCGCTTCCCGCCGTCAAATTGCTGCCACCGCAGGCAGCAGCGCCTGTCCCTGCACTGCTTGCAGGCCGCACCATCGCCGTCGCGCGGGATGCAGCCTTCGCCTTCATCTACCCCGCCAATATCGAGACGCTTTCAGCACTTGGCGCGCAAATCGTCTGGTTCTCGCCGCTCGCCGACGAGCCGGTCCCCGCGTCAGCCGATGCAATCTATCTGCCCGGTGGCTATCCTGAACTATATGGGCAACAGCTGGCGCAAGCGGCCAGCTGGCAGGCATCGATCCGCATCGCGCACGAGCAAGGCAAACCAATCGTCGCAGAGTGCGGCGGCATGATGGCTGTGGCGGAGTCCATCGCCGACAAGGACGGCTACACCTGGTCAATGGCCCGCTTGTTGCCTGGCCGCGTCGTCATGCAAGGTCGCCTCGCCGGCCTGGGTCCGCAAGCGTTGCCGACTGAAGCCGGTCCGCTGCGCGGCCACACCTTCCACTACTCGCGCCTTGAAGACGGCCCGACGCCCATTGCGCACACGATCAAGCATCGCACGGAGGCGCAAGGCGAAGCAGTGTATTGCCACGGCTCGTTACACGCGTCGTACTTCCATGCCTACTTCGCTTCGAATCCTGAAGCGACGGCATCCTTATTCTCGCGGAGCGGCACATGAAACGCTCACTGATCCTTGGTGGCGCACGTTCAGGCAAAAGCGGCTACGCCGAACGGCTGGCGACAGAATCGAACAAGGAAGTCATCTACATCGCGACCGCGACCGCAGGCGACAAGGAAATGGCAGAGCGCATCGCTCACCACCGCCGCCAGCGTCCGGCACAGTGGACGACTGTCGAAGAAGGTCTTGCGTTGGCCGACGTCTTGCGCCAATGGCGTGCGCCGCATCGCGTGGTGCTGGTGGATTGCCTCACGCTGTGGCTCACCAATTTGCTCTTCAGCGATGGCACGGCATATCCAGACCTCGGCATGATTGAACTGCCGCAGCGCTTCCACACAGAGCGTGCGGCGCTGCTCGACGAGATAGCACGGGCCGGCGCGGGCCCGGTGATTTTTGTGTCCAATGAAGTGGGCATGGGCATAGTGCCTTACGGTGCTGTGTCGCGCGCCTTCACCGACGAAGCAGGGCGCCTCAACCAGGCCGTTGCCGCCGCCTGCGACCACGTGGCCTTCGTCGCCGCCGGCCTACCGCTCACGTTGAAAGGAACGCCATGCTGACAGGCCTCGACTGGACTCAGACCGTGCTGCTGATGCTGTGCGGCGTCCTGCTCGACCTCCTGCTCGGCGAACCACGCCGCTTCCATCCGCTGGTCGGTTTCGGCAAACTCGCTGCCGCCCTCGAACGCCGGCTGAACCGCAACCGCCCCGCCCCCGTCGATGCCGCGCTTGCCGCGCCTGCCACGCCTGCCGCGGTTGCGCCGAGCGCCGAGCGCGCGACCAGCGA
>NZ_JBFRDW010000109.1:0-11973 GCF_052113985.1 Pseudoduganella sp. RAF53_2
ACACTGGGACGTCATCGCCAAGCACATGTCCCAGCAGCTGATCGCCGAGATGAAGAAAGGCCCGCAGCGGCCTTTCTATATCGCCGAAACACCGCAATCCTCCCCCTTCCAGCGCGCGCTGACCGCGCAGCTGATCTCGGCGCTGGTGAATCAGGGCCAGGTCGTGTCGCGCGGCCCGGCAGGCTCGCTGCGCATCGATCTGGACGTACAAGCACTGACTTTTGCGCCTGACCGCCCACAAAGCCGCTATGCTGGCCTGCCGGCCGCGATTGGCGCAGGCGTATGGATCTTGTCGGATTCCGACCCTGCCTTCGCAGTGGCTGCCGCCGCCGCCGGCTTTGACGGCTACAACTGGTACAGCAGCCAATACGCACCGGGTGACACGCCGCAGACTGAATTGATCATTACCGCTTCCGTCACCGACCAGTTCCGCTATTACGCGCGCTCCACGTCCGCCTATTACGTCGCGGACGCCGATCGCTCGCTGTATGGCATCAAGGAAGAGAAGCCGAAGGACATCGAAGTGACCAAACTGTTCAAAGTACGGGGAGATCGTTGATGCGCAAGCTCGCCGTCGCCTGCCTGCTGCCCCTGTTGCTGGCTTCCTGCGCGAATACGCCGCCGAAGGAAGATACGAATTACGCGGCCACCTCCTCCAACCAGTTCGTGGCAGCGAATTACAAGGCGGCGGACGCCCTGCTCGCGCAGCTGTCCGGCCGTCTGGTCGTGGACAAGCCGCTGATCATGGCGACCATCGTCAACATCGATTCGCTGGAACAGACCTCCACGCTGGGCCGCCTGATTTCCGAGCAGCTTTCGACACGCCTCGCTCAGGGCGGGCTTAAAATGCTGGAGATGAAGCTGCGCAATTCCGTCTACCTGAAACGCGGCCAGGGCGAGTTGATGCTGACGCGCGAAATCGGTGAAGTGGCGCAGAACCACAATGCGCAGGCCGTGGTGGTCGGCTCGTATGCTGAAACCAGTGATGCAGTCTTCATCAATATCAAGGTCGTGCAGCCGCAGAACAATTTTGTCCTGGCGGGCCACGACTATGTGCTGGCCAAGGAAGGCATCGTCCGCTCCATGCTGCTGCAGCGCTAACGCTGCTCTTCTCGCGCGGACTCTCTGACAAGGAGACGTTCATCATGCGCAAATTCCCGCCCTGGTTGGCAGGCGCCGTCCTGCTGGCCATTCAATCCGCAGCAGGCGCCCAGCCGCTGCAACCGGCCCGCATTTCCGCCGCCCAGATCGGTCAGCTGCCTTCCGCCACAAGTCCGGCGGGGACGCAGCAAACAACCCTGCTTGGCAAGTCCACCGGTCCAGGGATTTACGTCGTGCAGGCGCGCTTCCCTGCTGGCCTGAAGATCCCGCCCCACAATCATCCCGATGATCGGGTTGTGGTCGTCCTGTCAGGGACTGTTTATGTGGGCTATGGCGATCGCTTCGACGAAAGCCAGATGCAGGCAATGCCCGTCGGTAGCACCTGGACTGAACCTGCGGGCCAGGCGCATTTCACCTGGGCSAAAGATGGCGAGGCCCTGATCCAGATCGTTGGCCACGGCCCGTCCGGAACAACTATGCTGCCGCAGCACTAAGCAGCTGCACCACACGCGGCAGCACTTCCTGTGCAGCCGCTTCCAGTTTGAAGGCCAGCAGATCATCGGCGCGCGTTTTGCCCGCATTGACGGCGGCAATCGGCTTGCCGTCCGCTGCCGCCATGCGGCAGAAGCGGTAGCCGGAAAACACCATCAGCGAAGATCCCACGACCAGCAAGGCATCGGCTTCGGTCATGCGCGCGAAGGCGGCTTGAGTGCGGTCCTTTGGCACGTTATCGCCAAAAAAGACCACGTCCGGCTGTAAGGTCCCGCCGCAAGCCTCGCATGCCGGCACCTTGAAGTCTTCCAGCGAATCGGGCTCCAGCTGCGCATCGCCATCCGGCAGCGGATGCGCCAGCACATTGGCCAACGCGGGATTGTCCGCTTCCAGCCTGCGCTGCAGCGTGGCGCGGGCGAAGCGGCGCTGGCAATCGAGGCAGAAGACCTGGTGGATATTCCCGTGCAGTTCAATCAGACTGCGCGTGCCGGCGCGCTGGTGCAGGCCATCCACGTTTTGCGTGATGACCGCATGCAGATGGCCGGATGCTTCCAGATCTGCCAATGCACGATGTCCTTCGTTCGGCTGCGCCAGGCCCAATGTGGCCCAGCCAACCATACTGCGCGCCCAGTAGCGGCGGCGTACAGTGTCCGAACGGCGGAATTCCGGTCCCTGTATGGGCGCGCGGCCGCGCCGCACGCCGTCCTTGTCGCGATAGCCCGGAATGCCCGATGCCGTGCTCAGACCCGCGCCTGTCAGCACCAGCACACGCTGGTGGCGGCGCAGGAATTCAACCAACTGCCCTTCCATCAGTCACGCTGCGGTTGCGCAGCCCTCCGGTTTGAAGACGCGGGTAGTCGACGCCGGATTGTTGGCGAGTTTGTGGGCGGCGCGCGTTGGGCGAGGCGCAAAACTGCCGCCACAGTTGGGGCAAACGCCTTTCAGCTTATTGTCCACGCAGTCGGCGCAGAATGTGCATTCAAAGGAGCAGATACGGGCATCCTTCGAATCAGGGGGCAAATCACGGTCGCAGCATTCGCAACCTGGACGCATTTGCAACATACATTTTCTCCATACTTTGGTCAGGAAAACCGCGATAGTATGCCGCAAAAGGAGAAATAATGAAGAACTGGGGACATTTTTTGGCCGGCTGCGCGCTGGCCTGTGCAGCCGCGTACGCGCCGGCTGGAGAACTGGCCGTTCTTGCACCTGTTTTGGCCGATAATGCGCCACTGTCGAAGCCTGCGCCGGATGGCAAAGGCGAAGCGCCGGTCGTATCGCGCGTTACCAGTGGGGCGCTGTACGACGCCTTGCAGAAAGAGGCATCCGATGGCTTCACTGCGCAAATGCTGGCGCTGGACGATCTGGCGATGCAGCTCTCCGGTAGCGGAAAGAGCACCTGGCTTTTGATGTCCCTTGAGGAAGGTGGCTTTCCGCGTCAGGGCTTCTGGCTGCAGGAGCCATCCGGCACCCGCTGGGTCAGCGAGCCGTATGTCGATCTGGTGGTCGATGCGGACTCGGTGGCAGATGGCAGCTTCGAAGAGATCTTCGCGCATGAACTGGGACACGTTTTTCTGCGCCGCCTGATCGGCGATCTGCCTGCCGGCCAGTCGCGCACACCGCATCACAGTTTCAGCATCACCGACCAGCAGACGGCGTTCGACGAAGGCTGGGCCACGCACTTCCAGGCGCTGGCGCGGCGCTTCACGCGCAACGAGCGCCTGCGCGCGCAGGATCAGGGCGTTGAGTTCAAGGCTTATGTACCGTTCTGGATGCATCATGTGGACCGCCACTATCGCGTAGAAGGCGTTCGCGAGAATCTGTTCGCGCATCGCACGGTCACCATGCCGGGCGCTGGCGATGCCGTCGAGCGGCGCGAACTGAGCGCGATGTTCGACCGCTCGCGCCTGAAGAACCCAGCGCAGATGCTAGCGTCCGAAGGAATGCTGGCGACCTTCTTCTTCCGCCAGCTGGCGCCCGGCGAAGGCGGCGCAGCCGCGCTGCGCACACGCTACGAGCCGATATTCCGCGCCTTCTCCACGCTAGGCGCGCRGCATCCGACCGTGGACACTGCCCTGATGCCGGTCGTGGCGCAAATCATGGTCAAGCAGTCTCCGGACGATGGCAAGCGCTTCGTGAAGGTCCTGGTCGAAACAAGTTATGGCGCCCTCACCTCACCTGCCTTGGCGGCACAGGCCGAGCGCGTCGCGCAGGCGGGGCGCTTTGCCGATGGCGATGCATTCGTGCCTCAATTGAAGGAAGCACGCAAGGCGATGGCCGCGGAAGTTGAGGATGTTCAGGCGCATCCCGACAAGCTCGCGTCCCGCGTCGGCCCAGCGCTGTGGCTGCTGCCGGTTGCGGCGCGCGGTGCTGCCGGAGCGCCAGCCCCTGGGGTTGCAGGCGGCCCTGCTGGCGGCACCAGGGCGCGCACCGTCAATCTGAACACCGCCGAACGGGAACAGTTGCTGGCACTGCCGGGCATCAGCGCCGCTGCGGCCGACCGCGCGCTGGCGAGCCGTGACAAAGATGGCTACTTCAGCAGCGTCACAGACTTCGCCCGCCGCGCCGGCTTGGCCGCCGCGCCATTGCAGGCAATGGCCGATGCTGCGCGCAAGGCCGGTAGCTTCACCCGCGAATGACGCCTTAGTCGGGGCGGTAGCGCAGGGTGTTCAGCACCGTGTTCGTCATCTCCAGATCGGCCAGCGCTTCGTCGGACACGCGCAGCAGCGTGCGCTCGCGGATGCGCGTGAGCTGGTCGATCAGGAATTGCTTCGGCAGCGTTGAATAGAGAATGTCGGATGCCTGCAAATCCTCGTGCTCACCATAGCGTTCATAGAGCGACTCCAGCCGGCGGCGCACTTCCTCATCGCTGATCGGCTGCTCGCTGCGCTCACCACGCATGGATTCGAAGACCAGACCTTTCAGGCGCGGACTGACTTGCGCAAAGTATTCGCGCGATTTGCCTTGCAGGGCTTTAGCATCGAACGCGGTCAGCGCATCGCGGCCTTGCGGGCCTCCGGTGCGGGCCAGGAAGGTGACGRCACGCACGAAGGTGTCCGGATCTTCGCTTTGCAGCAAGGCTGCTACTGCGGGCACGCTGTCCGGTGAGCCAATGGCGATCAGCACTTCCAGAACTTTGTTGCGGATGGTGCTGTCACCGAGCAGGCCGCGCAGATGCGCTTCGCCTTTAGCTCCATACTGGCCGTAGATAAGAGCAGCGGTCGTGGCTTCATCCACTGTGAATCCGTGCTGCGGCACGAAGACGGTTACCTTGCCGTGCAAGAAAGYCTTGTCCAGCAAAGGAAACAGGCGCTCGTCGTGATCTGCGGCGGTCAGATGGGCAAAGCGGAACAGCTGCTCGGAGCTGGCCTTGATCAGCGGCGCATCGGCGTCGATGGTGCGCAACGCTTGCATGCTCAGGGCCTTGTCGCCCGGCTCGCCGAGGCGGGCGAGGAAGAATCCGATATCGAGCAGGATTAGCTGGTTTGGCTGAGGCTTGCGCAATTCGGCCGCCAGCTCGCGGCGCAGCACGTGCAGCGCCGTCGGCTTGTTGTCACCGAAGAAGCGCCAGGCGTTGTCCAGCGTGTGATTTTGCTCGCGCGCTGCGACAGCGTTTGCAGGCGCCTGCATGGCGCGCATTTGCGTCAGGCGCGCCAGGACGTCCGCTTCGCCCGATGCCGCAGCTTGCCCAGCGCCAGCAGGAGCGGCCTCACCCGACGCGGCGCTCGGCAGCGAGCTCGCGCCAGCGGCAGCGATGGCCGGCACGCCGGATGCGGCGACGATATCCGCTGCACCGGATGCGTTCGCGCTGGGGCTGGCGGCTGACGACGGGCCTGCGGTGGAGGTGGCGGTGGCAGCTAAGGACGGGCCTGCGGCGGCGGTGGCTGCGGCGGTGGYGGTGGCGGTGGCGGTGGCGGTGGCTGCGGCTGCGGCTGCGGCGGTGGCGGTGGCGGTGGCCGTGGCGGTGGTGGTGGTGGTGGTGGCAGTGGCCGTGGCGGTCGCGGTGGCCGTGCTGGTGACAATTAATGCGGCGGCGAGTGCGGCGATTTGATGGCGCTCGGTCATGCGGACATCCTTTTGCTCAGCTCCTGCACGCACGCTTGCCATTCATCGTAATGCTCGCTGTCTTGCCACAGCTCGCGCAGTTCGGAGCTTTCGGCCAACACCAGCGCCAGCGCGCGGCAAGCCTTGTCGGCGAGATCCGGGCGGGGCTTGAACTTCGGCAGCACCGAAGCGACCCACTCATCGACAGCAGCGGAATCCTCGTCGGACGCGCCGCCTCGTCCCTGCAGGCGGGACAGCGTTTCGACCGCAGCCAAAGCCTCGGCGCCATATGGCGCTTCGAGATATTCGGTGGTCTCGGCCTGAAGCACATTGTTCAGGGTCTCTTCGATGAAATACAAATCCTTCGATTCCTGCAAATCCTCCGCCCAATCCTGCGCGAAGTCATTGCCGAACGGTCCTACAGCCCAAGTTCCCACATCAGCCTCCAATTCAATTGGAACGCATTGTACTCACTTCTGCGTCTTGACGACTTGCAGCGCCGTCGCAATCAAGCCGCTCATGTCCCCCAGGTTGGCGGGAACGATCAGCGAGTTGTTGGTCTTCGCGAGACTCGCAAATGCGCCCACGTACTGTTCGGCCACTTTCAGGTTCATGGCTTCCTCGCCGCCCGGCGACTGAATCGCGTTGCCGACCTGTTTCAAGGCGCCAGCCGTCGCTTCGGCAATTGCGAGGATCGCCGCCGCCTCGCCCTGCGCGCGATTGATGGCGGCCTGCTTGTCGCCCTCCGAGCGCGCGATGGCGGCTTCCCGCTCACCAGTGGCGATATTGATCTGCTCCTGCTTGCGGCCTTCGGACGCAGCGATCAGCGCGCGCTTGCCGCGTTCCGCCGTGATCTGCGCCTGCATCGCGTGCAGGATTTCCTGCGGCGGCGTCAGGTCTTTGATCTCGTAGCGCAGCACTTTTACCCCCCAGTTGGCGGCCGATTCGTCGATGGCGTTGACTACAGTCGTGTTGATGTGATCGCGTTCTTCGAAGGTCTTGTCCAGCTCCATGCGGCCGATCACGGAACGCAGCGTGGTCTGCGCCAGCTGCGTAATCGCGGCGATGTAATTGGACGAGCCGTAGGACGCGCGCATCGGGTCCGTCACCTGGAAGTAGATGATGCCGTCCACCTGGAGCTGCGTGTTGTCCTTGGTGATGCAAACCTGCGAAGGCACATCCAGCGGGATCTCCTTCAGAATGTGCTTGTAGGCGATGCGGTCAATGAAGGGCACGACAATGTTCAGACCCGGCCCCAGCGTGGCGTGGTATTTGCCGAGCCGCTCGACCACCCAGGCGTGCTGCTGCGGGACGACATTGATGGTCTTGAAGACGAAGACTAGCGCAACGATGAACAGAACCAGCGTGACGGTGCCGACGGTGATTTCCATGAGATCTCCTGAATTAACGCCTACTAAGCGCCTACTATAAGGCGGCTGCCGCGAATTTCGCGGATACGGAAGGTGCCCGGCTCGGGCGCTTCGCCCGGTGCGAGTTCAACGTCCCACATCGCGCCGCGGTACATCACACGCGCTGCACGATCCTGCCACGCGGGCACGTGGACGCTTTGGCCGATGTCGATGTTCACGTTTGGGTCGCTGGCCGCGTCGGGCCGCACGGTTTTACCGAAGCGGCTGCGGCGCAGCAGCAGGGTCGCAATCACGCCAACCAGGGCCGCAACCAGCGTCTGGCCGGGCATGTCGATGCGGGCCAACGCAGTCAGCGCGCCGGCGCCCATGCCGATAGCGATCATCAGCAGGTAGAAGGTGCCGGAGAACAGCTCCAGGATGACCAGCACGCCCGCGCCGATCAGCCACATTATCCAATCTGCCATGTCGGTATCTCCTTTAAAACCCACGGCCAAGACCTGGTGGCTGCCACACCGTGGCAGCCACCTTCGTTTTGGGTTCTCGTAAATAAAAACCCCCGCGACCGGCAGGCCACGGGGGTTTCTTAAGCAACGAGGCTTGTCGTTACTTTATTGTTGCATTTCTGCCAGTTTCTGCCAAGTGTCGATCACCGAGTCCGGATTCAGGGACATCGTCTCGATACCCTGCTGCATCAGCCACACAGCCAGTTCCGGATGATCGGAAGGACCCTGGCCGCAGATGCCGATGTACTTGCCCAGCTTGCGGCAGGACTGGATCGCCATCGCCAGCAGCGCCTGCACGGCAGGATCGCGCTCGTCGAAGTCGGCAGCCAGCAGCTCCATGCCGGAATCGCGGTCCAGGCCCAGGGTCAGCTGGGTCAGGTCGTTGGAACCGATGGAGAAGCCGTCGAAGAACTGCAGGAACTGCTCCGCCAGCACCGCATTGGAAGGCACTTCGCACATCATGATCAGGCGCAGGCCGTTTTCGCCRCGCTTCAGGCCATTCTTGGCGAGCAGGTTCACCACCTTCTCGGCCTGGCCCAGGGTACGCACGAACGGCACCATGATTTCGACGTTGGTCAGACCCATCTCTTCACGCACACGCTTCATGGCGATGCACTCCATCTCGAAGGCTTGTGCAAAATCTTCGGACAGGTAGCGCGCGGCGCCGCGGAAGCCCAGCATCGGGTTCTCTTCATCCGGCTCGTAGCGCGAACCGCCGATCAGCTTCTTGTACTCGTTCGACTTGAAGTCGGACAGGCGCACAATCACCTTCTTCGGCCAGAACGCAGCAGCGATGGTCGCCACGCCTTCAGCCAGCTTGTCGATGTAGAACTGCTTCGGCGAAGCGTGGCCGCGCGCTACCGATTCCACGGCCTTTTTCAGGTCCGCGTCGATGTTCGGGTATTCCAGGATCGCCTTCGGGTGCACGCCAATATTGTTATTGATGATGAACTCCAGGCGGGCCAGGCCCACACCGGCGTTCGGCACGGACTGGAAGTCGAAGGCCAGCTGCGGGTTACCCACGTTCAGCATGATCTTGGTCTTGATCTCCGGCAGCTCGCCGCGCACCACGTCGGTCACTTCGGTTTCCAGCAGGCCGTCGTAGATCTTGCCTTCGTCGCCTTCAGCGCAGGACACGGTCACAAAAGTGCCGTCCTTCAGGATGTCGGTCGCATCGCCGCAACCCACAACCGCCGGAACACCCAGTTCACGGGCGATGATCGCCGCGTGGCAGGTACGGCCGCCGCGGTTGGTCACGATGGCGGATGCGCGCTTCATCACCGGTTCCCAGTTCGGATCGGTCATGTCGGCAACCAGCACGTCGCCCGGCTGCACGCGTTCCATTTCGCTTGGATCGTGGATCACGCGCACAGGACCGGCGCCGATCTTCTGGCCGATGGCGCGGCCGGAAGTCAGCACGGTGCCGGTGGACTTCAGCTTGAAGCGCTGCTGCGCTTCGTGGCTCTTCTGCTGCGACTTCACGGTTTCAGGACGTGCCTGCAGGATGTACAGCTTGCCGTCACGGCCGTCCTTACCCCACTCGATGTCCATTGGACGCTGGTAGTGCTTTTCGATGATCACGGCGTACTTGGCCAGTTCAACGATTTCCGCGTCGGTCAGGGAGTAGCGGTTGCGCAGTTCGATCGGTACATCAACAGTCTTCACGGAACGGCCAGCCTTGGCTTCGTTGGTGAATTCCATCTTGATCAGTTTGGAGCCGATATTGCGGCGGATCACAGGCGACTTGCCCTGCTCCAGCATTGGCTTGTGGACGTAGAACTCGTCCGGATTCACGGCGCCCTGCACCACGGTTTCACCGAGGCCGTAGCTGGAGGTGATGAAGACCACGTCCTTGAAACCGGATTCGGTATCAATGGTGAACATCACGCCTGCCGCGCCCACGTCGGAACGCACCATGCGCTGCACGCCGGCGGACAGCGCCACTTCAGCGTGGGTGAAACCTTTGTGCACGCGGTAGGAAATTGCGCGGTCGTTGTAAAGGGAGGCGAAGACGTGCTTCATTGCGTCCAGCACGTTGTCGATGCCGACCACGTTCAAGAAGGTTTCCTGCTGGCCTGCGAACGAAGCGTCAGGCAGGTCTTCCGCGGTGGCGGAGGAACGCACGGCGAACGATACTTCGGAGGTGGAGTCAGCGACCAGACGGTCGTAGAAAGCGCGGATCTCGGACTCCAGGCGCGGCTGGAATGGGGTGTCCACGATCCACTGGCGGATTTCTGCGCCGGCAGCGGCCAGAGAACGGACATCGTCGATGTCCAGGCCTTCCAGTCGTGCCGCGATACGGTCGGCCAGCGACTTGCCACCCGCTTCCGCGTGCGACAGGAAATCGCGGAATGCTTGTGCGGTGGTGGCGAAACCACCAGGCACGCGCACGCCGGCGCCGGCCAGCTGGGAAATCATTTCACCCAGCGATGCGTTCTTGCCGCCGACAGATTCGACATCCGTCATTCGCAAGTTTTCGAACGAAGCCACGTAAACGGCCTCGCTGTTCTGCTCCTTCAATGCTGCGTTGGACATAAAAACACCTTTTTGATGATAGAAATCTTTACGCAGGCATGCCGGCATTCATTCTTGTCATTCTTAGCGCCGTGCAGCACAATCTTACCGTTGGCAAGCATTTTACAGCCTGTAGAGCAAATTGACGATTCGCAAACCTGAAACGACCGTTCTGATGACAGAAGAGCAACGCCCCACTCCGACTACCTGCGCCCGTACCGTGTTTTTTGTGTCCGATGGCACCGGCATTACCGCTGAGACTTTCGGCCATTCGGTGCTGACCCAGTTCGACATGAAGTTCCGCCAGTTCCGCCTGCCGTTCATCGACAACGAGGACAAGGCTTATGACGCGGTGCGCAAGATCAATGAGGTGGCGACCGAAGATGGTGCACGTCCTATCCTGTTTTCGACGCTGGTGAAGACCGAGCTGTCGGCCATCATCCACCGCGCCAACGCCATGCACATGGACTTGTTCCAGACCTTCGTGGTGCCGCTGGAGCAGGAGCTGTGCGTGAAGTCGACCCACACCGTGGGCCGCTCGCACAATATCGTCGATAGCGAGGAATACAAGAACCGCATCGAAGCCATCAACTTCTCGCTGGCCCACGATGACGGGCAGTCCAACAAGAACCTGTCCTCGGCGGATGTGATCCTGGTGGGCGTTTCGCGCTCGGGCAAGACGCCGACTTCGCTGTACCTGGCGATGCAGTACGGGATCAAGGCGGCCAACTATCCGCTGATTCCGGACGATTTCGAACGCGGCAAGCTGCCATCGGCGCTGTATCCGTTCAAATCAAAGATTTTTGGATTGAGTATTGAACCGCATCGCTTGTCGGAGATCCGCAATGAGCGGCGCGCGGGCAGCAAGTATGCGTCGATCGAGAACTGCCGCTACGAGGTGAATGAGGCGGAGGCGATGATGCGGCGCGAAGGGATTCGCTGGCTGTCTTCGACCACCAAGTCGATCGASGAAATCTCCACCACGATTCTGCAGGAAATCCGTCCCAACCGCTCGCAGTACTAAACCGTCAAAGCAGGTGGCTGCCACATCGTGGCAGCCACCAGGTTCACGCCGTGGGTTTTAAAAGAAGTGGCGCCACTCGTTCAGCCAGTTGGGAATCTCATCCACTGGCATCGCGCTGGCGATGTAATAGCCCTGGGCGTAGGTGCAGCCCAGGCCTTGCAGGAAGTCCCAATCCTGCTTGGTTTCCACACCCACCGCCGTCGAACGGCGATCCAGGCTGCGCGCCAGGCCCAGATAAGACTTGAGCACCGTGCTCAATGCGCGCTTCTTCGACGCGCCATCCACAAAGCTCGGATCGATCTTCAGTTCCGAGAATGGAATCGCCGCCAACAGCTGCAGGTTCGAGCGGCCCGTCCCGTAATCGTCCACGGCCAGACCAAAGCCCATCATGCGCAGGCGCAGCAGGCGCTCGAGGAAGTGCGGAATGGCTGTCAGCACGGCCGACTCGGTAATTTCGAAGGTGATGTAATCCGCCAGGATGCGATGGCGCTCCAGGCAAGCCTTCACTTGCGGGATGAACTGCGGATGCGACAGAGTTGCCGGGTCGACGTTGACCGAGAACGAAATCGGAATGCCCTTGTCGTGCAGCCAGCGGCAGGCCGCAACCGACTTCTCGATCATGTGCCAGTCCAGGAAACCGATGCGGTTGGCCTTTTCCAGCACAGGCACGAAAGCTTGCGGTCCCAGCACGCCATGCTGGGGATGGCGCCAGCGCGCGAACATCTCCAGGCCTTTCAGCTGGCCGGTTTCCAGCTCGATCTTGGGCTGAAAGAAGGGATCGAATTCGCCAGCCTGCAAGCCGCGCGCCACTTCCGCGAAGCTGAACTCCGGCGGGAACGGTTCGGCCGGCGCCGGCGCCGGCGGCGCGTACTTGTCGATCAGGGAGTCAAGCTTGGCGGCGCTCAGTGGACGCCCGGTGGTGCCC
>NZ_JBFRDW010000110.1:0-11969 GCF_052113985.1 Pseudoduganella sp. RAF53_2
ACCGCCCACTGCACGATACGGCGGAAAATCAGGCTGTGCAAGTGAATACCATCCGGCATAGCAGGCGATTTCCCGCGAATAAACATGCGCCGATAAACCGAGAACAGGGTTTCAAATGCAGGATAGATTAATAGCAACGCTGCATACCAAGTAGAAACCTGTGGATTTCGCATTACGAGAAGCAATGCCAATTCGCCAAGCATAAAACCAATAAAATATGCACCGCCATCGCCGAGGAAAATAAGGCCGACCGGATAATTCCAGATCAGGAAACCAGCCGTCGCACCCGCCACCATCAGGGCCGCCACCAGAACGAACATATCGTTTACCTGCAAAGCCACATAACCCAGCGACAGCAGYATGCAAATAGTGACCACGCTGGCCAGGCCATTAAAACCGTCGATGATATTGATGGCATTGGCGATACCGGCCACCGCCAGCACCGTCAGCGGCAAGGTGAACCACAACCAGGGCAAGGCAAACGGCGCTGTCGTCACCCAGTCGATGCGGTCGATGCGGGCGTCCAGCAGGAAGTAGCCCAGCATGGCCGCGCACATGGTGAGCAGCAGGCGCCGCAACGCACTGACTTTGCCCGTGTAGTCTTCCACGATGCCGCCGGTAAAAGCGCACAGGGAACAGGCCATCAGGGACAGCATCCAGCTCGTCATGGCCGGCACGCGCCACACCGAAATGCAGGCGGACAGCGCCACGGAGAGGAAAATCGACAACCCGCCAATACGGGCTACCAGGTGGGCGTGCACTTTTTGCACACCATGGAAATCGGAATCGAGCGCGGGGCCGTGCAGCCTCGCCTCCTTGATGACCAGCAGGGTCAACAGGGCGGAAGCGATAAAGCTTACGAGGAAAGAAAACATCTGAGTGGTCGGTGGCGCTTATTGTCCGCTTTTTTTGTCGTTTCGCAGTGCAACAATGATTGTTATCAGCACGCTAACCGGCGATTGTACCGGATTAATGAAGGGAAACAGAGAAATTGATAGGAAGGGTGTTGTTGGGGTGAATGATTCTAACAAACGGGCATGACCGGGCCGGAGTTTGCTTACCAATAGATACAAACTCCGAACCCGATTTTACTTACTTCATGCAGAGGCGCAGGGCTTCCTGCCAGGTCGGCAGATGGCAGAATCGGTCCATCAGCTTTTGCGATGACAGTACTGAAAACTCCGGCCGCTTGGCCGGCAGCGGGTATTCCGCCGTGGTGATAGGCACCAGGCGGCAGTCCAGTTCCGCCTGATTCAGGATGGCCTGAGTGAAGTGGAACCAGGTCGTTTCGCCCTGGCTGCTCAAATGATAGACACCGCTGTTCTCGGCCCACCAGGACTCGCCGCGCGCCTGCGCCAGCACCACGGCGGTGGTATCGGCAATGGTGCGGCTCCAGGTCGGCGCGCCGTGCTGGTCGTTGACAATGCGCAGTTCGTCGCGCTCTTTGGCCAGGCGCAGCATGGTCAGCAGGAAGTTCTTGCCACGCATGCCGTACACCCAGCTGGTGCGGAAAATCAGGTGCGACACGCCGCTGGCGGCAATTGCCTGCTCGCCCGCCAGCTTGCTGGCGCCGTAGGCATTGGCCGGTCCGGTGGCGTCCGTCTCCACGCGCGCGCCCGGCTCGGTGCCGGGGAATACGTAATCGGTCGAATAATGGACCAGTGCCGCGCCCAGTTTTTTCGCCTCCTCCGCCATCACGCCCGGCGCTTCGGCGTTGATGCGGTAGGCCAGTCCGGCTTCGCTTTCAGCCTTGTCCACCGCGGTGTAAGCGGCCGGATTGACGATCAGCTGCGGCTTCACTTCGCGGATCACATCGCGCACCTGGTCCAGATTGGCCAGGTCCATGCGGCCGCGATCGACGGCCACGACTTCACCCAGCGCTTGCAGGCTGCGCTCCAGTTCGTAGCCGACCTGGCCGGTACTGCCTGTCAGCAGGATCTTCATGCAAACACTTCCGCATCGGCCAGCAACACGCCCTTCTGGTCCTTGCCGGACAGCAGAGGCTCGCCTTGCAGCGGCCATTCGATGCCGATCGCCGGGTCGTTCCAGAGGATGGAGCGCTCGAACTGCGGCGCGTAGTAGTCGGTGGTCTTGTACAGGAATTCGGCAAACTCGCTGGTCACCACAAAGCCGTGCGCGAAACCGGGCGGAATCCACAGCTGCCGCTTGTTTTCGGCCGACAGCTCCAGGCCGAACCACTTGCCGAAAGTCGGCGATGCTTTGCGCAAGTCCACCGCCACGTCGAACACGGAGCCCGTGGTCACGCGCACCAGCTTGCCCTGCGCCTGTTCGATCTGGTAATGCAGGCCGCGCAGCACGTTCTTTGCGGAGCGCGAATGGTTATCCTGCACGAACTGGGCGGTCACGCCCGTCATCTCGGCGAAGCGGCGGCCGTTGAAGCTCTCGTAGAAGAAGCCGCGGTCGTCGCCGAACACTTGCGGCTCGATGACCAGCAGACCCTCGATGTCGGTGGGGATGACTTTCATCGCGGGATGACCTTATCTTGAAGAATTTGCAGCAGGTACTGGCCGTAGCCGTTCTTCTTCAGCGGCTCGGCCAGGCGTGCCAGCTGGCCGGCATCGATATAACCTTTGCGGTAGGCGATCTCCTCCGGGCAGGCGACCTTCAGCCCCTGGCGGCGTTCGATGGTGGCGATGAACTGGGATGCGTCCAGCAGCGATTCGTGGGTGCCGGTATCCAGCCAGGCCATGCCGCGGCCCATCAGCTCCACCTTCAGCTGCTTCGCTTCCAGATAAGCCTTGTTGACGTCGGTGATTTCCAGTTCGCCGCGCGCGGATGGCTTGATGCTGGCCGCGATATCGCACACCTGGTTGTCATAGAAATACAGGCCGGTCACCGCGTAATTCGATTTCGGGACTTTCGGCTTTTCCTCGATGCTCATCGCGTGACGGTTGGCGTCGAACTCCACCACGCCATAGCGCTCCGGATCGGTGACGTGGTAGGCAAACACGGTAGCGCAGTCGTCGCGCTCGGCCGCGCTGCGCAGCAAGGCATCCAGGTCGTTACCGTAGAAGATGTTGTCACCCAGGATCAGCGAGGACGGGTGATTGCCGACAAATTCCTTGCCGATGATGAAGGCTTGCGCCAGACCGTCCGGCGAAGGCTGCACGGCGTAGCTCAGATTCAGGCCCCACTGGCTGCCGTCGCCCAGCAGCTCCTGGAAGCGCGGCGTGTCCTGCGGGGTCGAGATGATCAGGATATCGCGCATCCCGGCCAGCATCAGCACGGTCAGCGGATGGTAAATCATCGGCTTGTCGTAGATCGGCAGCAGCTGCTTCGACACGGCCTTGGTGATCGGGTACAGGCGGGTGCCGGAGCCGCCCGCCAGGATGATGCCTTTACGGTCGGTGACTGGATTCATTACTGCTCCCGGTTGTTGTAGTTGGCTTCAACCCAATTGGCGTAAGCGCCGGACTGCACGTCCGCCACCCACTGCGGGTTATCCAGATACCACTGTACGGTCTTGCGGATGCCGGTCTCGAAAGTCTCGGCAGGTTTCCAGCCCAGTTCACGTTCCAGCTTGCGCGCATCGATGGCGTAGCGGCGGTCGTGGCCCGGACGGTCTTTCACATACGTGATTTGCGTGCGGTAGCTGCCGCCATCGGCTTTCGGCTTCAGCTTGTCGAGCATGTCGCACAGAGTGTGCACCACATCCAGATTGGCCATCTCGTTCCAGCCGCCCACGTTGTAAGTCTCGCCCAGGCGACCATCCTGCAGCACGCGGCGGATTGCGGCGCAGTGATCGCTTACGTAGAGCCAGTCGCGGATCTGCTGGCCATCGCCGTAAATCGGCAGCGGCTTGCCCGCCTGCGCATTGGCGATCATCAGCGGAATCAGCTTTTCCGGGAAATGATACGGGCCGTAGTTGTTGGAGCAGTTGGTGGTCAGCGTCGGCAAGCCGTAGGTGTGGTGGTAGGAACGCACCAGATGGTCGGAGGCTGCCTTGGATGCGGAATACGGGCTGTTCGGCGCAAAGGCGGTGGTTTCGCTGAAAGGAGGATCTTCCGGCCCCAGCGTGCCATATACTTCATCGGTGGACACGTGCAGGAAGCGGAATGCCGCTTTCTCGGCTTCCGGCAGCTCGCTCCAGTAGGCGCGCGCCGCTTCCAGCAGGCTGAAAGTGCCGTTGATATTGGTGTTGATGAACTCACCCGGACCGAGGATGGAACGGTCCACGTGGCTCTCCGCCGCGAAGTGCACCACCGCGCGCGGCTTGTGCTGCCTGAACAGGGACAACACTTGTTCCTTGTCGCAGATATCGCCGCGCACGAAGATGTGGCGCGCGTCTCCCTGCAGGAAAGCGAGGTTTTTCAGGTTGCCTGCATAGGTCAACTTGTCGAAATTGAGGACGGCTTCATCTGACTGCTTCAACCAGTCCAGTACGAAGTTCGAGCCGATAAAACCGGCACCACCAGTTACGAATATCATTTAGTATCCTGTCCTGCTTAGTAAGTTGTAATCATGATTGTATGTGAAAGCGGCGGGGTTGCGCCAACTGAACAGCAATCGTGCTGAGGTGATAATGAATACTTATGTGATCGGTGACCTGCAGGGATGCCACGGCGAGACCGTGGCCCTGGTTGAACGCATTCTCGAACATGAGCAGGAAGCGGGCCGCGAGCCCCCTTCCCTGCTGTTTTGCGGCGATTTGATCAATCGCGGCCCGGATTCGCTTTCCACACTGCGGTATGTGCAGGCCCTGGCCCAGGGCAGCGGCGGCCGCATCGATGCGGTGCTGGGCAATCATGACTTGCATTTGCTGGCGGTGGCCAACGGCATCCGTCCGGAGTCGAGTTCCGACACGATCGAGCATATTCTCGCCGCCGCCGACCGCGAAGCCCTGCTGCACTGGCTGCGCATGCGTCCCATGGCGATCATGGCCAAGGGACATCTGCTGGTACACGGCGGCGTACTGCCGCAATGGACGGCACAGAAAACCATGGAACTGGCGGGCGAAGTGGAAAGCGCGCTGCGCCACGATGAATGGGTGGACTTCCTGCGCGATATGTACGGCAATCAGCCGGACCGCTGGGACGATGCGCTGACCGGCACCGCGCGCCTGCGCTGCATCGTCAACGCGCTGACGCGCATGCGCTTCTGCACCGCCGATGGCGTGATGGACTTCAAGATGAAAGAGTCGGCCCGCGTCGATGCTTCGACAGGCCTCATGCCCTGGTTCGAAGTACCGGGCCGCTGCACTACGGACACCACGGTGGTGTTCGGCCACTGGTCGGCCCTGGGGCTGCGCATCACACCGCAGTGGATCGCGCTGGACAGCGGCTGCGTGTGGGGCGGCCAGCTGTCCGCAGTCTGCCTGGATGACCGCTCGCTACTGCAGGTCGAATGCCCGGAGTACCGGGCAGCCAAAGGCAAAGGTAAGGCTTAAGCGCCGCGCGGCGACGGCTGCGCCGCGTCGCCGTGCTCCGCATCCCCCTCGGCGGACAGGATCACTTCACCGCCAGCCGGCGGCTCCGCCGGCGCATCGGCATCCGGGTCGAGCAGGATACCGAGCGCGATGCCGATCGCATCGTGCGCGGCTTGCGCCAGTTCGCGGCGATGAGCGCCCTCGCCCTCCATCGGTTCCAGGCAGGTCAGGCGCGCGCGCACTGGTTTGCCGCGCAGGATTTCCAGCACGCTTTCCACAAACGTCATTTCGCCGATGAAGTCGACGGATGGATGATGGCGGCCTTTGTCGTCCTGGTAGGACAAGGCAAACGGCTGCACCTGCACCTTCGCATCCACCGCGGCTTCAAACAGATTGGCGTGGAACGGCAGGATATTGCCTTGCGCCGCCGTGGTCCCTTCCGGGAAGAAGGCCACGCGCTGGCCACTGTGCAGCGCCGTCACCAGGCCTTTGAACACATGGCGCAGTTCGCGGCGGTTGCCGCGTTCGATGAACACGGTGCCGGCTTTCTCCACCAGCCAGCCCGCCAGCGGCCAGGAGCGGATTTCCGACTTGGCCACGAAGCGGCATGGATACAGGGCGTTGATGACGAAAATGTCCAGCCACGAAATGTGATTGGCCACGATCATGCCCTGCTTCAGCGGCACCGCGCTGCCATGGGTCATCTGCACGGTGACGTTACACATCGAGAGCAGCTGCCGCGACCAGCGGCGGATGTGCGCATTGCGCGAGTCGGCGCTGATCCAGGGGAAGATGAAGGCGCAGGTGGCCATCCCTTCCAGCATATGCAGCACCAGGCGCACCATGCGCAGCACCTGGACCAGATCCAGCGGCTTTTTAGCGGGCGTTGCGTTCATAAGCGACATGTCCTGCGACGATGGTTGCCTGCACCTGGCCGGCCAGTTCGTAGCCGAGCAACGGTGTGTGCTTGCCCTGGCTGGCCAGCGCGGCAGGTTCCACGACCCAGCGCGCAGCCGGATCGAAGACCACCACATCGGCGGTACTGCCAACGCCCAGCTGGCCCGCAGCCAAGCCGGCCACGCGGGCAGGCTCGGACGTCACGCGCGCGATGGCGCGCTGCAGCGGCGACTCGCCCGCATGCTGGGCAGCGTAATCGTCGGCCCACTTCACGGCCAGCGACAGCAGCAGTTCCAGGCCGGTGGCGCCCGGCGACGCTTCGCCGAACGGCAGCAGCTTTTCGTCGTCATCGACCGGCGTGTGATCGGAGCACATCGCATCGATGGTGCCATCCAGCAGGCCGGCGCGGATCGCATCGCGGTCGCGCTGGCTGCGGAACGGGGGATCGACGCGCGCGTTCGAATCGAAGAAGTTGATGTCGGCATCGGTCAGGTGCACGTGATGCACGCCCACGTCGCAAGTCAGCGGCAAACCTTCCGCCTTGGCTGCACGCACCAGGTCGATGCCGGCGGCGGACGACAGGCGGCACAGGTGCACGCGGGCGCCCGAAGCGCGCATCAGTTCGAAGATGGTGTGCAGGGCGATCGTTTCGGCCATCACCGGCACGCCGGACAGGCCCAGGCGCGAAGCGAGAGGACCGCTGTGCGCCACGCCGCCGCGGCCGATGTAGGCATCCTGAGGACGCAGCCACACGGTGTAGCCGAAAGTCTTCGCATATTGCATGGCGCGCAGCAGCACGGTGGTGTCGGTGACCGGCTCTTCGGCCTGCGAGAAGCCGATGCAGCCCGCTTCGGTCAGCTCGGCCATTTCGGTCAGCGCCTCGCCCTTCAGGCCCATGGTCAGTGCGCCCAGCGGATGCACGTTTGCCTGGTTCAGGCCTTTGGCGCGGTGCTTCAGCATTTCGACCAGGCCCGGTTCGTCGAGCACGGGATCGGTGTCCGGCGGGCAGACCAGGGAGGTCACGCCGCCCTGCACTGCCGCCTGCATTTCGGATTTCAGCGTGGCCTTGTATTCAAAGCCTGGTTCGCGCAGGCGGGCGGACAAGTCCACCAGGCCCGGCGCGACAACCTTGCCGCTGGCGTCAATGGTGCGGTCGGCGCTGAAGCCGGYCGGTGCGGCGCCCACGGCAGCGATCTTGCCGTCCACGATGAAGAGGTCTTGCTGTGCGTCGATCTTGTTGGCCGGATCGATCAGTCGGCCGTTCTTGATATGGATGTTCATGCTTCTTATGCCTGAGTGCCTGCGACGATGCTCATCACCGCCATGCGAACGGCGATACCGAAGGTGACCTGGGACAGGATCACCGCTTGCGGGCCATCGGCCACGGCGGAGTCGATTTCCACGCCGCGGTTCATCGGGCCAGGGTGCATCACGATGGCGTCCGGCTTGGCCAGCGCCAGGCGTTCCGGCGTCAGGCCGTAAGCCTTGAAGTATTCGCCGGAGGACGGCAGCAGCGCGCCGTTCATGCGCTCGTTCTGCAGGCGCAGCATGATAATCACGTCCACGCCTTTCAGGCCTTCATCCATATTGGTGAAAGTGCGTACGCCCAGCTGCTCCAGGCCGCCCGGCAGCAGGGTTTGCGGTCCGATGGCGCGGATTTCAGGCACGCCCAGCGTGGTCAGTGCGTGGATGTCGGAACGGGCCACGCGGCTGTGCAGGATGTCGCCCACGATCGCCACGGTCAGGTTGCTGAAGGCCTTCTTGTAGTGGCGGATGGTGTACATGTCCAGCAGGCCCTGCGTCGGGTGCGCGTGGCGGCCATCGCCCGCGTTCACCACGTGCACGTGGTTCTGCTTGGTGTCCTGCAGGTGCTTGGCGATCAGGTAAGGCGCGCCCGATTGCGAGTGGCGCACCACGAACATATCCGCATGCATGGCGGCCAGGTTGTCGATGGTGTCCAGCAGCGATTCGCCCTTGCTGGCCGAGGAAGCCTGGATGTTCAGGTTGATCACGTCCGCCGACAGGCGTTTGGAAGCGATTTCGAAGGTGGTGCGGGTGCGGGTCGAGTTCTCGAAGAACAGATTGAACACGCTCTTGCCGCGCATCAGGGGGACTTTCTTCACTTCGCGGTCGGACACGGACACGAAGGAGGATGCGGTATCCAGAATCTGGTTGATGATGGCCTTGGGTAGGCCTTCGGTCGTCAGCAAATGCTGGAGTTCACCGTGTTTGTTCAGTTGCGGATTGAGCATGGTGTCATTCGATAGTCAGGGTAAATCGTCGGTCCTCGCCGGCCTGCTTCAGGCGCAGCGCAGTACCGGGCGCGCAGCGGGTGTGCGCGGCCACAAAATCGGCGGCAACCGGCAGCTGCCGTTCGCCGCGGTCTACCAGTGCGGCCAGCATGATGCGCGCCGGACGGCCATAGTCGAACAGTTCGTTGATGGCGGCCCGCGTGGTGCGGCCGGTGTAGAGCACATCGTCCACCAGCAGGATGGTGGCGCCGGCCACTTCGAACTTGATGTCGGTCGGCTTCACGTCAGTCGGCAGGCCCTTGTTCGCGTAGTCGTCGCGGTAGAAGGACACATCCAGCACGCCGCAGCGCGCTTCCAGGCCGAGGTCTTTTGCCAGGCGCTCGGCGATCCAGGCGCCGCCGGAGTGAATGCCGACAATCGCCGGCTCGTGCGCGTTCGCCAGCCCCGCCTTCACCTGTTCGAGCAGGCTGGCGTAGAGGGCTTCCGCGTCCAGTTGGTTGGGGTCAGTGTGGGACATATTCGTCAAAGTATTGTTGCAGGATGATGGCGGCGGCGCGGTCGTCGATCACTTCGCCACGTTTCGCGGAAATCATCGCGGAGGAGTAGCGTTCATCGACCAGCACTACCGGAATATTGAAGCGGCCGTTCAGCTGATTGGCGAAGCGGCGGCAGCGCGCTGTCATTTCGTGTTCCGCCCCGTCGGGGTGGTAGGGAATGCCGACGATGAAGCGGGCCGGTCCCCATTTGTCGATCAGGGCTTTGATGTCCGCGAAGCGCGCATCATTGCCCACCGATTGAATGACGGCCAGGGGGGAAGCCTGGCCGATCATTGTATTGCCCATTGCGACGCCGATGCGTTTGATGCCGAAGTCGAAGCCAAAAACAGTTTCAGGACTATGCATGGCCCGCTTCAGAGGTGAGCATCATCGGATCGATGCCCAGCAATTTCATGGCTGCCGAATAGCGTTCTTCAATCGGCAGGTCAAACAGGATGCGCGGGTCGGCCGCCACGGTCAGCCAGCCATTGCGGCTGATTTCATCTTCCAGCTGGCCCGGGCTCCAGCCCGAATAGCCAATCGACACCAGCATGCGCTCGGGGCCACGGCCCTTGGCGACAGCTTCCAGCACGTCGATCGAAGTGGTGAAGGCCACGTCATTGGTCACCGTCAGTGAGGATGAATACCGCGCGCCAGGCGTGTGCAGCACGAAACCACGGTCGTCCTGCACCGGGCCGCCGAACATGATAGGCTCGGCTTCCATGTGGCGGTCGGCGGCTGAACTCACTTCGAGGTCGATGCGGTCGAACAGCACTTCCATGGTCATATCGGTGGGTTTATTGATAACGACACCCAGCACGCCGTTTTCATTGTGCTCGCAAACATACACTACCGTGCCGCCGAAAATCGGGTCTTCCATGGACGGCATGGCAATCAGGAAATGATTTGCCAGGTTGAGCGTAGGGGCGGTGATCGGCACCAGTAGCTCCTTCAGTTCGCTAGTTTCCGGTAACAGACCAGGCACAGGCAGGCTCTTGCTGACTTTGCTCTTTTTCATAAGTTGCTCTCTATGCAGGGCTGTTTTGCATTCTTTACTGTAATATCCGCGTCGCAACTCAGGGATATATCGACAGTTTACTATGAATTGACGATCCAGCCATTCAAAGCAGGTCCTAAATTGACTCCCGCCCATGAAATCCGCTCTTGTATGGTTCCGCCGCGACCTGCGGCTTTTTGACCACGCCGCCCTGCATCAGGCCCTGCTGGCCGCCGACCGCGTGTATTGCTGCTTCGTTTTCGATACCGCGATTCTCGATCCGCTGCCGCGCGATGACCGCCGCGTAACGTTTATCTACGATTGCCTGAAAGAATTGTCTGCCGAGCTGCACGACGCCGGTGGCCATTTGATCGTGCACCACGGCGACGCTACGGCTGAGCTACCGGCACTGGCTGCTGAGCTCGGCGTGGACGCCGTGTTCGCGAATCAGGATTACGAACCCGCTGCCATCGCGCGCGACAGCGCCGTCGCCGGCGCCCTGGCCACCGATGGCCGCCAGCTGCGCACTTTCAAGGACCAGGTGGTCTTCGAACGCGATGAAGTGCTGTCGCAGTCCGGCAAACCGTTCTCGGTGTTCACGCCGTACAAGAACGCCTGGCTGAAGAAGCTGGACGCCGATCCGTCCGTGCTCGCGCCTTGGGGCGTGGCGGCTGGCTCGTCCGCGCCTGCCACCGCGCCAGGCGAATCGGCCGCCGCACCGCGCGGCAAGTTCGCGTCCCATCGCGGCACCATGCCCACCCTGGCCTCGCTGGGATTCGAGCGCAACGAAATGTTCATCCCGTCCGGCATGTCCGGCGGCGCGCAGCTGTTTGAAGACTTCATCAAGCGCGTGGCCGACTACGGCACGGCGCGCGATTTCCCGGCCGTGAATGGCTGCTCGTGGCTGTCCGTACACCTGCGCTTCGGCACCGTCTCAATCCGCCACCTGGTGCGCACGGTACGCGAGCTGTTGATGCGCGGCCAGGCTGGCGAAGGCGGCGCGGTATGGCTGTCGGAGCTGATCTGGCGCGAGTTCTACATGATGATCCTCTACCACCACCCGCACGTTGCGCAGAGCGCGTTTAAACCTGCCTATGACGCCATCGAATGGGAAACGGGGCCGGATGCCGACGAAGCCTTCGCCGCATGGTGCGAGGGCCGCACCGGCTATCCGCTGGTGGATGCCGCCATGGTGCAGATTAATACCACCGGCTATATGCACAACCGCTTGCGCATGGTCACCGCCAGCTTCCTGGTGAAAGACCTGGGCATCGACTGGCGGCGTGGGGAGGCATATTTCGCCGGGAAGCTGAACGACTTCGAGCTGTCGTCCAATAACGGCGGCTGGCAGTGGGCGGCGTCAAGCGGTTGCGATGCGCAGCCCTACTTCCGCATCTTCAACCCGATTACGCAATCGGAGAAATTCGACCGCGAGGGTGAATTCATCAAGCACTACCTGCCTCAGCTGAGGGACTTGTCGCCCAAAGAGATCCACGCGCCGTGGAATATTCGTGGACTCGACTACCCGCAGCCGATCGTGCAGCACGACGCAGCGCGCAAGCTCACGCTCGCGCGCTACGAAGTGGTCAAGAACCGGTAGGCAGCAGGCCGGCAATGGCGCCGAGCAGGATGGTATCCTGGAACGGCTTGCCGAAGTAGGCATTCACGCCCAGCTGCATGGCGTAGTTGCGGTGCTTGTCCGCAGTACGCGAAGTGATCATGATGATCGGGATGTTCTTGCTGCGGTCGTCGCCACGCACATTGCGCGTGAGATCGAAACCGTCCATGCGCGGCATCTCGATATCGACCAGCATCAGGTCCGGGTGGTGGTCCTGCATCTGCTCCAGCGCATCCACACCGTCTTTCGCCAGCATGACGCGATAGCCTTCGCGCTCCAGCAG
>NZ_JBFRDW010000111.1:0-11915 GCF_052113985.1 Pseudoduganella sp. RAF53_2
GTGCACCTGTGGCAGCAGGTCAGCTACAGCAGTCCGCATCCGAGCCAGTTCATTACCGGCTTCTCCGGCACCGACGAAGACACCACGCCGCTGCCGGACGACGTCGCGCAAGTGCAGCCGGCGCCGGGCGCCGTGATCGCCCACTTCAGCAGCTGGGTAGGCGGTTTTGGCTTCATGACCATGGAACGCGGCGCGGCGCCGGGCGAGTGGCAGATCGTCGTCCACGACCGCAACGGCGCCGAAATGAACCACTGCCGCCTGTCCGGCCGCAGCTCGCAATGCGAGAAGGCGCAGCTGCGCTAAAAAATGTTACAAGCCTAAATCAGGCCGTTGCTTGCTAAATGCACTAAAATAGCTGCCGATTCCGCGTGGCGGTCCAGTAAATCGTATTGGAGAGATGAATGAATAGTAAGTTTGTGCGTCCCGGCCTGGCGCTGCTGTGCGCAGCCGTCCTGTCGGCATGCGGTGGCGGCAATGGCAATATGACTCTGGGTGTGACCGTCAACGGCCTGGCCAAGACCGGCCTGATTATCCAGAATGGCAGCGACACCGTCACCGCCGATGCCTCCGGCACCTATTACTTCCCGACCCTGCTGGCCACCGACGCGGACTTCAACGTCACCCTGAAAACCGTGCCGGACAACGTCACCTGCGTGGTCAGCAACGGCACCGGCAAGATCAACTATTACACCCAGCTGCAGGCGGTGGTCAACTGCGCCAACGTGCCCTACAACCTGGGCGGCACGGTAAGCGGCCTGACCCAGGGCATCCTGGTACTGGCCAACGGCTCCAGCACCGTATCGCTGCCGGCCGGCACCACGACCTTCAAGTTCCCGGTACAGGTACCGAATGCTGCCTTGTACGGCGTCACCGTGCTGACCCAGCCGGATGGCCTGTCCTGCACCGTGGCCAATGGCAGCGGCACCATGCCGGTCGCAGACGTGACCAATGTGGCCGTGACCTGCCACTAAGCGCATCCTTTTTGGAGAATACATGAAAGCAAACTATGTAGGCACGGCGGCAGCGCTGGCCGCAGCCCTGGCGCTGTCCGCATGCGGCGGCAAAGCGTCGTTCGACGTTTCCGGCACCGTGACCACGTCGTCCGGCAGCCCGATCGCCAACAGCGGCCTGGTGCTGCAGAACGGCGACGACACCGTGTCCGTACCGCTGGGCCAGACCAGCTTCACCTTCCCGAACCGCATTTCCTACGGCACTGAATACAATGTGACCGTCAAGACCCAGCCGGCGCACATGACCTGCAGCATCGCCAACCCGACCGGCTCGGCAGGCCAYACCGCGACCATCTCGGTCGCCGTGATCTGCTCGCAGAACTCGTACACCGTGGGCGGCACCATCAGCAATCTGACGCTGGATGGCCTGAGCATCATCAACGGCTCGAACAGCTCGGCGGCATTCTCGGTTGCCAAGGGCTCGACCGCGTTTGTGTATCCGGAATCGATCCCGGTCGGTACGCCATACGGCCTGTCCATCTTCACCCAGCCGAAGGACACCACCACCGGCGCGACCCAGACTTGCACGCTGATCAACGGCACCGACGTGATGGGCGACGCCAACCGCGCGAACGTCGTAATCACCTGCCAGTGATATTCAGGAAGTGAATGACAGGAATTTTAAAAATAAATTGGATTAATATGCGGCAGCGCATCATAATCGTTCCTGTCTCCTCCACTTCTTACTAAGAATTGGATTTAAGCCCACCGCCTAGGTGGGCTTTTTTTTTGCTCAGAGATTGGCCAGGGCGACGTAGGCTTCCATCGGGACAGCCTCGGGACGGTCCTGCGGATTGATGCCCGCCTGCACCAGCTGCTCTTCCGTGAACATGCCGGCCACGCAGTTGCGGATCACTTTGCGGCGCTGCGAAAAAGCTTTCGCGACCACGGCTTCCAGGCGCGCAGGATCGCAAGGCAGCGGATTTTCGATCGGAATCATGCGCACGATGGCCGAATCCACTTTCGGCGGCGGATCGAAGGCATCCGGCGGCACGATGAACAGCAGCGCCATGCGGTAGCGCCATTGCAGCATCACAGACAGCCGGCTATAGGCCTTGGTGCCCGGTTCCGCCACCATGCGCTCCACCACCTCTTTTTGCAGCATGAAGTGCTGGTCCTGCACCTGTGGCGCGAATTCGGCCAGATGGAACAGCAGCGGCGACGAGATGTTGTACGGCAGATTGCCCACCACGCGCAGCTTGCGGCCCTCCGGCACGGGGATCGAGCCGAAATCGAACTTCAGCGCGTCGCCTGCGTGGATGGTCAGCTTTTCGCGCGGATAGCGTTTTTCCAGGCGCGCCACCAGGTCGCGGTCCAGCTCCACCACGTGCATATGCGGCAGGGATTTCAGCAGCAGGTCGGTCATCGCAGCCAGGCCAGGGCCGATTTCGACCATGGTGTCGCCGTCGCGCGGGGCGATGGAATCGATGATATCGCCAAGGACGCGGTCGTCCTGCAGGAAGTTCTGGCCGAAGCGTTTGCGGGCTATGTGTTTCATGTTCTCTCTGATTGTTGGCTGGCTTCGACCATGCGCAAGGCGCTGGCGATGGCTTCTTCCATGCTGCTGCTGTCGGCCAGGCCCAGGCCTTGCGCGGCCAGGTCCAGCGCGGTGCCGTGATCGACCGAAGTGCGGATCAGCGGCAGGCCAAGCGTGATGTTGACGCCGCGGCCAAAGGTGGCGTGCTTCAGCACCGGCAGGCCCTGGTCGTGGTACATGGCCAGCACGCAGTCGGCGTCTTCCAGGTATTTGGGCTGGAACAGCGTATCGGCCGGATAAGGCCCGCGCGCATCGATACCGCGCTCGCGGGCAGCGGCCAGCGCGGGCGTGATGGTGTCGATTTCCTCGCGGCCCAGGTAGCCGTTTTCACCGGCGTGCGGATTCAGGCCCGTGACCAGGATGCGCGGCGATGCGATGCCGAATTTGCCGCGCAGGTCGCGGTCGATGATGTCCAGGATCTCGGCCAGGCTTTCGCGTGTGATGGCCGCCGCGACGTCTTTGAGCGGCAGATGCGTGGTCGCCAGCGCGACGCGCAGCGGCGGCGCGACCGCTGCCCGGTCCGGCGCCGCGGCAGGTGCTGCAAGCGCGTGCGGCTGGCCGGCCAGCATCATCACCACGCGCGGCGTCGCAGTCTTGTCGGCAAAATATTCGGTGTGGCCGGAGAATGGCACGCCGGCATCGTTGATGGTGCTCTTTTGCAGCGGCGCGGTGACGACAGCGCGGAACCAGCCAGCGCCAACGCCTTCAATCGCCGCGTCCAGCGTGGCCAGCACGAAGCGGCCGTTTTCCTTATCCAGCACGCCGGGTGTGACGTGCGCCCCCAAAGGGATGTCGATCGCGCACAGCACATTGGCGCCGAAATGCGGCAACCCGCCGTTGCGGACGGCCTGCAGCGACAAGGCGCTGATGCGGATGGCGGGATCGATGTCGGCGGCCACCATGGCCAGGAAGGCCGCGTCGCCAATCAGTACGGCGTTGACCTGCYCGCGCATGGCCCAGGCGGCGCGGATGGAAATCTCCGGCCCGATACCGGCCGGTTCGCCCGTCGTCACGGCGACCACGGGGCGTCGCGATGGGGGCACGGCGGCGCGCCCGTTTTGCTGAGTGGCGCTCACCTGTGCCCTCCTTCTGACTTACTTCGCTTCTTCGCGGAACTCGACGTAGGCGCGGTCGCGCACTTCGCGCTGCCAGTTTTCGATGGCCTCCACCAGCTTGCGCTCACGCAGGGCGTTGCGGGCTTCGGCGCGTTTCTTCTCTTTCGAGACGTCGTCCGTCTTGCGCTCCAGGACTTCGATCAGGTGGTAACCGAAGCTGGTTTCCACCGGCTCGGACACCTGGCCCGGCTTCAGTTCGTTCATGGCCTTTTCGAATTCCGGCACGGTGTCGCCCGGATACAGCCAGCCCAGGTCACCGCCCTTGGACGCGGAACCGTCGTTCGACACCAGGCGCGCCAGGTCTTCGAACTTGGCGGCCTTGTTATCCAGGCGCTCCTTCAGTTCCAGCAGCTTGCGCTTGGCGTCGGCCGCGCTCACGGTCGGCGTGACCTTGATCAGGATGTGGCGGGCGTGCGTCTGCTGCACGGTTTCCGCGGCAGCCGCTTCTGCCAGGCTGCGCTTGTCCACCAGCTTCAGGATGTGGAAGCCGCCCACGCTCTTGATGACCGGGGTGGTCTGGCCTGGCTTCAGCTTGCTCAGTGCTTCGGCAAACACCGGCGGCAAGCGGTCGCTCTGGCGCCAGCCGACGGCGCCGCCCTGCAGCGCGTCGGAAGCGTCGGAGTAAGTCGCGGCCACCTTGGCGAAGTCGGCGCCGGTGCGCAGCTGGCGCATCACGTCTTCCGCCTTCTTCTGGCGCTGCGCCAGCACTTCCGGATTGGCGTTTTCAGGGATGCGCACCAGGATCTGCGAAATATTCAGTTCGAACTGTTCGGCAGCGGCGGCCTGCTCGGAAGCCACGAAGTTGTCCACTTCCGCTTCCGAAATCTGGATCTTGTTGTCCACCTCATGCTCGCGCAGGCGCTGCATGATGATCTCTTCGCGGATCTCCTCGCGGAAAGCCGGGAAGGTGGTGCCCTCTTTCTCGGTCTGGTTGCGCAGTTCCTGCACACTCATTTTCTGCTGTTCGGCGATGCGGCTGATCGCGCGGTCCAGCATCTGGTCGTCCACCCGCACGCCCATTTCCTTGGCCAGCTGCAGCTGGGCGCGTTCCACGATCATGCGTTCCAGGATCTGGCGTTCCAGGTCGGCCTGGTCCGGCAGCTGCACGCGCTGCTGCTGCATGCGGTGCACGATGGTCTGCACACGCTGGTTCAGTTCACGGCGCGTAATGACTTCGTCGTTGACGATCACGGCGATGGAGTCGATCGGCGTGTTGTTCGACTGCGCAGGCGGGGTAAAACCTTTCGCTGCTGCTGCAGCCGGCGCCGCCTTGGCCGGAGCGGCTGGTGCGGCCGGCTTGGCGTCCTGCGCCAGGGCCGGGGTGCCGGCAGCGAGGGCGCACAGCAGGACAACTGCTACTTTGATCGGGTGCATACTGGCATTACGCATATCTGAAACGCTCATGAGTCAGGGGTGGAGAAAACCAATTTTAGCGGCGGTAGCCTTCATTCAAACGCTGGTAGCCCGGAATACTGTTCTTCATCACTTCCAGCGGGTTGCCGATACCGAACTTGGACAGTCCGTTCAGCTCCAGCTGGAAGAAGATCTGGGTCGAGGTCTTGTTGGCCGTCGTCACGAAGCGCTGCGCGCCCATGCGGAACACCCAGCATTCACAGTTGTATTCCAGACCAATCAGGCTATCCAGGACCTTATGATCCTRCAAAGAATAGCTGACGCGGCCCACGCCAAACCAGCGGTCCGATAACGGCCACTGGCTGGAGAAGTCCGCATTCTTGAAGCTGTCGCGCAGATAACGCAGGCCCGCGTTAATCACCTTCTTGGGACCTGGCTGATATTGCAACGTCAGATTCGAGCTGACTACCTTGCTGTCGTGCGGATTGTACTGCACTGCGCTGTCGACACCCCAGGATTCGGAAATGCSGCCGGTGGCGGCGGCCAGAATGTCCGAACGGCTGTCCTTGACCTCGGCGTTCGGATCAAGCTGTACGCGCTGGTCTTTCAGGTAGAAGCGCTCGCCGAATGCGAGGCGCAAACGCTCGGCGCCATTCGCTTCCAGGAAGCGCGACACCACGGCGGCCGTGATCTGGTTCGCATCGCTCACGCGRTCGGAACCRACGAAGCGGTTCTCGCTGAAGATCTGCGTGAAGTTGAAGGTGGCGTCGGCCGTGTCGAACAGCGGATTGTCCTGGCGCTTGTACGGCGTGTAGACGTAGAACAGGCGCGGCTCCAGGGTCTGCGTCATGGCGCGGCCAAACAGCTTGGTGTCGCGCTCGAACTCCAGGCCCGAATCGATCGAGAAGGTCGGAATCGCGCGCGTGACCGAGCGCGAATCGGCGCCCTGATAGGAATCAATCGAATACGCCGCCGCATTCAGCATCACCTTCGGCGTGATGAAGTAGCTGGAGCCGATGATCGGATAGCTCACCTGCGGCACGGCCACGAAGCGGCTGCCTTCAATCAGGGTCGGATGCGAGAAGCGCGTCAGTTCGGAGTCGACCTGCCAGTCGAAGCCGCCCACGTCGTAGCGCGCGGCGCGGAAATTGATTGCCGGCAGACGGTCATACGGACGCTCCACCGTCAGGCTCGGGTTGGTCACCGAGTCCGGGTCCTGCAGCACCTGGTAGCGGTTCACGCGCGCGGTCAGGCTCCAGTATTCGCCGCGGTAATCGGTACGCAGTTCGCGCAGCAGCTGGCGTTCCGCCGAACCGGCCACCGTCTTCGAGAAGTCGTTCGGATAGTTGTCGTCGGATGCCGCGCGCGCATTCCAGCCGAACGACCAGTCCTTGGTCAGCGCCTGGGTGTGCGTGGTGTTGATCTGCCAGCGGTCGGTGCCGGTTTCGCGGTCGTGCGGCAGGTATTCGATGAAGGTCTTGCCTTCGTAATAGTTGCCGGCGTCCGTCTCGCCGATATAGCGGCCCAGGGCGCCGAACTGGATACCGCGGCGCGAGATGATGCGCGGGTACAGCGTCAGGTCGCGGTTGGGCGCGATATTGAAGTAGTACGGTACGGTCAGTTCGGCCGCGCCTTTCGAGCCGAAGCCCGGAATCGGCGGCAGCCAGCCGGAGCGGCGCGCGCCGGACAGCGAGAACGACATGGCGGGCGTGCCGATCAGGGGCACGTCCTTGAAATACACGATGGTGGTGCCGGCAGTACCCACGTCGCGGCCCGAATCCAGATTCAGGGTGCTCGATCTGATGTACCAGTCCGGGCTCGGACCCTGGCAGGTACTGTAGGTGCCGTCCAGGACCAGCGCTTCGTCTTCGCTCAGGAAGTCGATCTGGCGCGCCTTGCCCTGGCCGTTGTTGACCTCCATCTTGTAGGTCGGATGCAGTGCGTAGCCCTTGCCCGTTTCCAGGTTAAGCTTCAGCTCATCGGCGGTGTAGTAGTCGCCGTAGCGCCACATGCGCACATTGCCTTTCGCTTCGACCTCGTCTTCCACCTGGCGGAAGCAGGCCGTGTCGGCCGTCATGCGGGTCTTGTCGTGCACCACTTCCACGTCGCGGTACAGATTCAGCTCGCGCTCCGGGCGGCCGCTCATGTCCTCGGCGCTGATGGTGGTCACTGCAGTCTTGTCTTCCACGCGCGGCGGGCGCTTGGCATGCTGCGCAGTCTGTGCGTGGGCACACACCGTCGCGGAGGCGGCGGCGATGGCGGTCAAGGCGAATGCCCAGCGTTGCTTGTTGTTAGGGGCCGAAAACCAGCTCATGTAAGGGACGCGAGTAACACCGTGACAGGCGATTTTTTAATGTGAATCCCTTATTATATGGGAATCTTCACCTTCAACCGGATTCCGCAGGCTGTTTAATGTCTTTATTGTCTAATTTACCATCCAACGGCGCGCAAAATGGCGCCGCAGCAGCTGCCGATCCCCGCCTTGCCCTGCTCAAAGACTGGCTGCAAGGCCTTGGCCTGGTGGCCGTGGACTCCGCACGTCCGGCCTCCGAAGACGCCAGTTTCCGCCGCTATTTCCGTGTCGATGTGCTGCCTGAGCATCAGGCAAAGCATGGCGCCACCCTGATCGTGATGGATGCGCCGCCCGAGCGCGAGAACGTGCCGGCCTTCGTCAAGGTCGACGAATTGTTTGCCGGTGCCGGCGTTTCGGTGCCCGCCATCGTGGCGCAGGACGTGCCACAAGGCTTCCTGCTGCTGTCCGACCTGGGCACCACCAGCTATCTGCAAGCCCTGAACCACGACAACGCCGCCGCCCTGTATGCGGAGGCGCTGTCCGCCCTGGTGAAGATCCAGCTGAAAAGCCAGCCGGGCGTGCTGCCCGACTTCAACCGCGAAATCATGATGCGCGACCTGGGCCAGTTCCCGGAATGGTACATCGGCCGCCACCTCGGCGTGACCCTGACCGATGCCCAGCGCGCGGACCTGGACAAGGTCTTCGAATTCCTGATGGCGAACATCCAGTCCCAGCCCCAGGTCTTCATGCACCGCGACTTCCACTCGCGCAATCTGATGTGGATGGACGAGCACAATCCCGGCATCCTCGATTTCCAGGATGCGATGTACGGCCCGGTCACTTACGACATCGGCTCGCTGATGAAGGATGCCTACGTGGCGTGGGACGAAGAGCTGGTCCTCGACTGGGTGATCCGCTACTGGCAGCATGCGCGCGCCATGGGCCTGCCGCTCAACAAGGACTTCGACACCTTCTACAAGGACTTCGAGCTGTGCGCCCTGCAGCGCCACCTGAAGAACCTGGGCACGTTCTCGCGCCTGAACTACCGCGACAACAAGCCGATGTACCTCGGCGACATCCCGACGGTGCTGGAGTACGTGACCAAGACCGCCCACCGCTACACCGAACTGAAGCCGCTGCGCAAGCTGCTCGATGCGCTGGATACCAACCCACAGCCCAAGGTCGGCTATACCTTCTGAGAGGCTGTTATGAAAGCCATGATTTTCGCCGCAGGACGCGGCGAGCGTATGCGTCCCCTGACGGATACCACGCCGAAGCCATTGCTGAAGGTGCGCGGCCGCGCACTGATCGAATGGCATATCGTGAACCTGGTACGTGCCGGGATCACCGAGATCGTCATCAACTACTCCCACCTCGGCCACATGATCGAGGAATATCTGGGCGACGGCAGCAGGTATGGTGCAACCATCGCCTACTCCGCCGAGCCGGAACCGCTGGAAACGGCGGGCGGCATCGCCAAGGCGCGCCACTTGATTGGCGAGGAACCGTTCCTGGCCATTTCCGGCGATATCTTCTGCCCGCACTTCGATTTCGAGCAGGTGAAGGATGTGCTGCAGGATAAGGACATGTGGGGCAACCCGTGGGACAAGGACAAGCGCGACGCCGCCTGGATCTGGCTCACCAAGAACCCCTGGCACAATCCCAAGGGAGACTTCGGTCTGGACATGTACACGGTGACCAACGAAGGCGATCCGAAATGGAACTTCGGGAACATCGGCGTCTACCGCATGGAAATGTTCGACGGCATCGAACCGGGCCAGCACGCAGGCCTGGGCAAGCTGATTCGCGCCTATGCGGACAAAGGCCAGGTGGGCGGCGAGATCTATGAAGGCGAATGGGTCAACGTCGGCACCGTCAAACAGCTGGAAGAACTGAACGCAGCACTGAACGCATGAGCCCTTACGCCGAACGCCGCGCCAAAGTGCTGGCGCAGATGGAGCCCGGCAGCGTGGCTGTCATCGCCACCGCGCCGGAAGTGCTGCGCAACGGCGACAGCGATTACCCGTACCGCCACGACAGCTCCTTCTACTACCTGACCGGCTTTACCGAGCCGGAAGCGGTACTGGTGCTGGTGGCGCCGCGCGGTACGGCGCAAGCGCAGAGCATTCTGTTCTGCCGCGAGAAGAATATCGAACACGAAATCTGGGACGGCTACCGCTACGGCCCCGAAGCGGCGCGTGCAGAATTCGGCCTGGACTTCGCCTATCCCATCGGCCAGCTCGATGAGCAGATGACGCGCCAGCTGTCCAATGCCACGGCGCTGTACTGCTCCCTGGCACGCAACACCACGCTCGACGCGCAGGTGATGCGCTGGCTGGAAAGCGTGCGGCGCATGTCGCGCAGCGGCATCACCTCGCCGTCCTCGGTGCGCGACCTGCTGCCGATGATCGACGAAATGCGTCTGCTGAAGGACGAAGGCGAACAGGCCATCATGCTGCGCGCCGGCGAAATCGCGGGCGGCGCCCACGAGCGCGCCATGCGTGCCGCCAAGCCGGGCATGTTCGAATACGAAATCGAAGCCGAGCTGCTGTACGAATTCCGCCGCCACGGCGCGCAGTTCCCGGCTTATACGCCGATCGTGGCATCGGGCGCGAACGCCTGCGTCCTGCACTACAACACCAACAGGCGCCAGACCCAGGACGGCGACCTGGTGTTGATCGATGCGGGCTGCGAGCTGGATGGCTATGCCTCCGACATCACGCGCACTTTCCCGGTCAATGGCCGCTTCACCGGTCCGCAGCGCGCGCTGTATGAACTGGTGCTGGCGGCGCAGGAAGCGGCCTTCAAGGCCATCGTGCCGGGGCAGCAGTATTCGGCCATTCACGAAGCCGCCGTGCGCGTGCTGGTGCAGGGCATGCTCGACACCGGTCTGCTGAAGGGCAGCCTGGATGAAGTGATCGAGAACAAAACGTACACCCAGTTCTATATGCACGGCACCGGCCACTGGCTGGGCATGGACGTGCACGATGTGGGCTTATACCGCGACGTGCAGCACAGCGACAAACCGTCACGCCTGATCCAGCCGGGCATGGCGCTGACCGTGGAGCCGGGCCTTTATGTGCGGCCTGCCGTGGGCGTGCCGGAGCAATACTGGAATATCGGCATCCGCATCGAAGACGACGTGATCGTCACACGGGACGGCTATCGCCTGCTGACGGCCAGCGCGCCGAAGTCCATCACGGACATTGAATACATCATGAAGGGCAATGCATGACGGTTGATGCCGATATCGCCATCTGCGGCGCAGGTCCGGCCGGCATGGCGCTGGCGGCGCTGCTGGTCAAACGCGGCGTGGCTGGCGGCCGTATCGCGATGATCGATGCCAAATCGCTGGAGCAGGCACAGAACGATCCGCGCTCGCTGGCGCTGTCCTATGGCAGCCGCCAGATCCTGGAGAGCATCGGCGCCTGGCCGATTCCCGCCACGCCAATTCACGACATCCATGTGTCGCGCAAGGGCCAGTTCGGCCGCAGCATGATTACGCGCGACGAGCAGAAGGTGCCGGCGCTGGGTTATGTCACGCGCTACGGCGCCATCGTGCAGGCGCTCGGCGCCGTGTGTGCGCAGATGGGCGTGCGTGCGCTGCGTCCCGCGCGCGTGGTGCGCAAGGACGAGGATGCGCAGCAGGTCATCCTGCACCTGGAAGGCGAAGCACCGCAGATGCTGCGCGCGTCCATCGTAGTGCAGGCCGAAGGCGGCCTGTTTGGCGAGCAGGACGAAAAGCACGTCACGCGCGATTACGGACAAACCGCCGTCATCGCCCAGGTGCGCACCAGCGCGCCGGTCGAACACCGCGCCTACGAACGCTTTACGCACGAAGGCCCGCTGGCACTGCTGCCGCAGGATGAGGAATATTCGATGGTGTGGTGCTGCCGTCCCGATACGGCGCGCGAGCTGCTGGAACTGGATGACGCGGCTTTCCTGGCGCGTCTGGGTGAAATGTTCGGCCACCGCATGGGCAGCTTCATTGCCACGGGACGCCGGCTGGCTTTTCCGCTTGGCCTGAATGCCGGGGTGACGGGCAGCGCGCGCACTGCTGCTATCGGCAATGCGGCGCAGACATTGCATCCGGTGGCGGGACAGGGCTTGAATCTCGGTCTGCGCGACGCGGCCGTGCTGGCACGCCTGCTGGCGCAATCGGCGTCACCGGATACGCTGGTGCGCTACGCCGAGCTGCGCCGACAGGACCGCAGCCTGACCGTGCGCGCGACGGATACGATGGCGCGCATCTTTGCCAACGAATCGCCGGCCCAAGCCCTGCTCGGGCTCTCGCTGGCCGCCATCGACATCATCAGCCCCGCGCGCAGCATGCTCGCCGAGCTGATGATGTACGGCCGCCGCTAAAAACCAACGGCCCCAAAGCAGGTGGCAGGCACATCGTGCCTGCCACCTGGTTCACGCCTCGGGTTTTAAGACTATTCCGCGGCCTTCACCATATCCTCAAGGACCTTCTTCGCATCGCCAAAGACCATCATGGTCTTATCCATATAGAACAGCTCATTATCGAGGCCCGCATAGCCGGACGCCATCGAGCGCTTGTTCACAATAATGGTCTTCGCTTTATAGGCCTCCAGAATCGGCATCCC
>NZ_JBFRDW010000112.1:0-11824 GCF_052113985.1 Pseudoduganella sp. RAF53_2
GAAGTCGATGCTTATCGGGCCCAGGGGGCTCGCGTCTCTGAAATCACCAAGCTGGCCTTTGATAATGGCGGCAGCAAGGAACAGATGGCATCGCTCTTCCACTTGTCCGTGATTTATGCACGCGACTTGCACAACTGCACCCATATCTTTATCGAAGTCAATCCGCGTCACCGCCGCTTCTATGAGCACATGCTCGGCTTCAAGCGCCTCGGTGAACTGAAGTCCAATCCGCGTGTCAACGCGCCCGCCTACCTGCTGGTGGTGGACCTGGCTTTTGTGACGGAGCAGATCGAGAAAATGGGGGGCAAGGGCTTGGCGATGTCGAATACCGAGCGCTCCTTCTATCCACTGTTCTACTCGCCGCGTGAAGAGCGCGGTATCATCAACCGTCTGAAAAACATCCAATAAAAGGGGATTCATGGCGGCGGCCTTCTCATTCTCGTATGACCAGGCTTTCTCACGTAACATCGGCTGGGTAACTCCGTCGGAACAGGCGCAGCTGAAAGGCAAGCGCGTTGCCATCGCCGGCGTCGGCGGGGTCGGGGGCGTTTATCTGCTGACCCTGGCGCGCCTGGGCGTTACGCAATTCCATATCGCCGATTTCGATTCGTTCGATATCGCCAACCTGAACCGCCAGGCGGCGGCCTTCATGTCGACCATGGGCATGCCCAAGGCCGACGTGGCTTCGCGCATGGCCAAGGACATTAATCCGGAAATGGATGTGAAGGTGTTCGGCAAGGGCGTCGACGCGTCGAACATGGCCGAGTTCCTGGATGGCGTGGACCTGTACATCGACGGCCTGGATTTCTTTGCCTTCGAGGCGCGCCAGCAAATCTTTGCCATGTGCGCCGCGCGCGGCATTCCCGCCACGACAGTAGCGCCGCTGGGCATGAGCGCGGCCTGCCTGAACTTCCTGCCGGGTGGGATGACCTTCGAAGAATACTTCGGCTGGGGCGATCGGCCCGAGCTGGAAAAAGCGCTTCGCTTCATGGTCGGCCTGGCGCCGGCCGGCTTGCATCGCCCCTATCTGGTGTGGCCGGAAGCGGTCAATCTGAAGGAGCGGCGCGGGCCGTCCACCATCATGTCGGTGCAATTGTGCGCCGGCGTGGCGGGCGTGCAGGCGCTGAAGATCCTGCTGGGCCGCGGCGAAGTGATTGCCGCACCGCGCGGCTTCCAGTATGACGCCTACCGCGACAAGCTGGTCCATACCTGGCGTCCCGGCGGCCACCGCAATCCGCTGACGCAGCTGGCGCTGGCCGTCGGCAAGCGCATCTTCGCCAAGGCCCTGCTCGAGAAAAAATGACCACCATCGATTCCATCCTCGACCTCGCGCGCTGGGCGCCCAGCGGCGACAATGTCCAGTCCTGGCAGTTCGAAGTGGCAGGCCCGGATCATGTGATCGTGCACGGCCATGACACGCGCCACGACACCGTCTACGACCTCGACGGCCACCCCAGCCAGATCGCCTTTGGCGCGCTGCTGGAAACCATGTCCATTGCCGCTTCCGCTCACGGTCTGCGCGCCGATATCACTCGCCGCGCGTTGCCGCCCACGGAAGATGCGCGGCCCATTTTCGACGTGCGCTTTGTGCCGGATGCCGCCGTGCGTCCGTCGCCCCTGCTGGGCGCCATCGAAAAACGCAGCGTGCAGCGCCGCCCCATGAGCACCACTCCGTTGACGGCTGAACAGAAACAGGCTTTGGCCGATGCCGTTGGCTCGGACTTTACCCTGCGCTGGCTGGAATCCTTTAACGAACGCATGGCTGCCGCCAAGCTGATGTACGCGAATGCGCGCCTGCGCCTGACCATGCCGGAAGCGTATGAGGTGCACCGCCGTATCATCGACTGGGGTAAGACCCATAGCGAAGACAAGGTGCCCGATCAGGCCCTGGGCGTGGACAACGCCACGCTCAAGCTGATGAAGTGGGCCATGGTGAGCTGGCAGCGCCTGTCGAAAATGAACGCGCTGATGGGCACCTGGGCGCCGCGCATGCAGATGGATTTGATGCCGGGCCTGTCGTGTGCCGCCCACGTCTCAATCGAAGCTGYGCACGAACCGAAAACGATTGACGATTATGTCGCTGCGGGCCGCGCCGTGCAGCGCTTCTGGCTGACGCTGACCGCACAGGGCTGGTTCATGCAGCCCGAGCTGACGCCCCTGATTTTCACGCGCTATGCCTCCAACAACACGCCGTTCACGGCCGTGGACAAGCTGCGCGCGGATGCGCGCGCTCTGCAGGCGCGCACCCGGGAGCTGTTCTTCAAAGGACCGGGCTTCCCCGTCTTCATCGCGCGGGTGGGCGCCGGACCGGCGCCTGCCGCACGCTCGCTGCGCAAACCGCTGGCAGCGCTGATGTACAAGCCTTAAGGCGCCGCGCCCAAAGCTTCACACACCATGCCGCCCATGCGGAAGTGGCGGATCAGGTCCGCCAGATCCTGCTTGTGCCACTCGGGCAGGTTGCGTTTCATTTCCGCCAGTTTGGCCACCAAGGCCGGATCGTCGCCACGGCGCACGGGGCTCTTCAGTGCCAGCATGAAGGGCAAGCCGAAGGTCTTGTGCAGGTTGGCGCGCCCCGCCAGTGGACGCACCGCTGCTTCGAAATCGCCGGGATAGAAAGCTGCGTGCAGCGAGTTCACGTAATCGATGGTGAACAGTTCCGGCTGGCGGTCCGCATACTGATAGCCGAAATACTCGATGCTGCGGCGYGCTTTCAGGTGGCCGAAGTCCGCCATGTAGACACCGCCGCCCGGCTTCAGGATACGCGCCACTTCAGCGTAGGTCTGGCCCAGCATCTGGGTGGTCGGCAAGTGGTGCAAGGCCATGGTGGACATCACGGCATCGATGGAGGCATCGCCGAACATGCTCAGATTGGTAATGTCGCCTTCGCGGAACGTCACGTTTTTCAAACCCTGGCGCTCGACCAGTTCACGTGCGCGTTCCAGCATCGGCGGCGACATGTCGACGCCGATGAAATTGATGTCGGGATTCAGGCGGGCTACCAGGCCCAGCTGGTTGGCGGGACCGCAAGCCAGGTCCACCACGGTGTCGCCAGGTTTGATCACTTCGCAGATATTCGCGCCGTGGAAGAGATAAACCGGCGCCATCACGGCGTGCTCGCGGCCTGCTTCAACATAGGCTGCCACGTTTTCCGGGTTGTCCATCACCAGGTCCGGCTCCGGCACGCGCGGGCTGCGCTCGCGGGTCAGCATTTCCCTCAGAACGGTTTGCATTAATGCAGCAGTCGGCATATGGCCCCCTTAGTTTTTGATAGCCAATTGCACTTGGAATAGTGCAATGTCGATAATTCTTACAGTACTTGCTTATTGGATCAGTGCTGCCGCGTTGAATTCCTGCTAAGTCCTTGTTTTATAAAGGATGAGGATAGTCTGGCACAGGCCTTGCTTAGTATGCACCGTAGTCGGCGAGACCGGCGGCTCAAGCAGACGCAGTTTAACTGGGCTGGTTTGCAGGAGCAACAGAAAGAAAGCAGCGTCTGGCTAACAAAGTGTTGATATAAATTTCTGGAGAACATAATGCAAACAATCGCAAACCGCCTCTGCAAACTGGCCGCCGGCGCACTGCTGTCGCTGGGCGCAGCTAGCGCCATGGCCGCGCCGTCGTTCCAGGTTAATCCAAATGCCCTGGGCCTGACCCCAACCGCGGGCGTTGGCGCGACCTTCACCGCCGACTTCATGAACGGTACTTCGTCCACCCGTATCACCCAGGACGGCGTGAACCCGCTCAAATACAGCGCTGACGGCTACATCCAGTTCACCGCCTTCACCAACACTGGCGGTGGCGGCGCCATCTCCGGTGTGACCACCGGTGTGGGCCTGGACTACGGTCTGTACGCTACCTTCCACCAGGAATTCCTGTGCCCTGGCCTGCTGGGCCCAGGCGTCACCTGCGGCGCAACTGCCATCACCCTGAGCCTGTACGCTGACCCATGGCTGGCATTCGGTGCGCAGGACAACGTCTTCACCTCAGCAACCCTGGGTGCTGGTACCAACGTGGCCGACACCTCCGGCAACGACATCAACCTGGCTAACGTGAACGTCATCGTTAATGGCCTGGCTGGTATCGATGCACTGGGCGGCGCTTTCGAAAACCTGAACAGCAACTTTGTCCTGACTGCACAGGGCAAACAATACTTCTTCGATCCGGACCCGTTCTACGCTCTGGCCTTCAGCGCCTTTAACAACACCTCGCAAGGCGTGGCTTGCAACACCGCTGGCTGCGTGGGCGCAACTGTTGTGGCTGTGAACTCCGAAGTTGGTGGTACCGACTTCAACCGTATCCCTGAACCAGGCAGCCTGGCGCTGCTGGGCCTGGGCATGCTGGCTCTGCCGTTCGCACGCCGCCGCAAACAATAATAGGGTACTACCCTTGAAAACCGCCGTGGCAATCACGGCGGTTTTTTTTCGTCCGGATTTTGCTGAGTCAGGCCTGCTGGCGCCGCGCGTTATGCCGCTCCAGGTTGCCGTTGAGCTGTGTGATGATTTCGGACGCGGCCTGCACGATCTGGCCTGAGCTGAAGCCAGCCCTTGCCATCTCCTTGTAGAAGGACTTGGCCAGCATGCGCGCCACCTGATCCGGGTTCTGGTAGGCTATACGCGATTTGCCGCGCAATTCCTCCTGCACCGCCTGTTGCGCGAAGCGCGAATCGAGAATGCTTTGCAGCTGCTGCACCTGCACCGACTTACCCACATAGAGCGAGATCATATCGAGCAGATGCATGTCGGCACGGTCGAAGCAGCCCTTGGCGCTGTCGCAGCTGGTGTTCAGCATGCCGACGATCTTGGCGCCGATGCGAATCGGCGCCAGCATCAGGCTGTGGCGGCCGCTGTCCGCGTGGCGCGCCATGGCGGCGAACTGGGAATGCGTGATGTCTTCCACCAGCAGGGAGCGGCCGGTCGCCAGCACGTGGCCGGCGATGCCTTCGCCGCGGCCGACCGAAGCCTGCCAGGCCGCCGGCGGCAAAGGACCGTAATGGGCACACACCGTCATGCGCGGTGCGTCGCCGTCGCCATCGTTGAGCAGCATGATGGAGCAGGTCTCGGCGCCCACCAGATGGGCCGTCATTGCGGCTTGCTGGTCAAGGTCATCCTGCAGCTTGCCTTCGGCAAGGAACTGCGACAAGTCCTGCAATCGGATCAGAGTGTCTTGGCTCATGCGGCGCTCCCGGAAATGGCTCATCCCATTCTACTTCCACCAGCCCTACGCAGTTTGTTCGCTTTCCTTGGGTGGCGATAAAAACGCTTTGTGGAAGAGGTGGCGTGCCAGCCGTAGCGGCGGCATGCGCAGCCAGTTGCCGCGTACATACAACAGGAAGCGCGCCAGACGCGACAAGCTGTCGTCGCAGCTCGCGTGATCCGGCAGCAGGGCGCGGCGGAACAGGGCATCCATGAGCGGGCGCAGCGGCAAAGGCGGACTATCGCGCAGCGCCTGCAGCACGGATGGCGGCACCTGCGTTCCCAGCAGCTCCTGCGTATAGCGCAAGCCGTAGTACAGATAGCGCCCCAGTTGCATTTCCTGCGCGCGCGCAGGCAAGCTTTCCCAGAAGCCGGGCTGGCTGCCGAAATGCGTCAGCAGGCAGTGCAGGTCGTAGAGATCGCGCAGGCCCTTGTCGAACTCGCCGTCGGCGAACAAGTGGGTTGCGCTGTGCAGCACCATGTCGGCTGGCGACAGCAAATGGAATTCAGGATGTTCCGCCACGGGCTGCGTTGCCGCCAGCAGCTTGCCCGAATCGGGATGGCGCGCGGCAGTACGCGGCAGCAGGGCGTGGTGGACGTCGATCACCGTGCCACGCTGCACATTGCGCAGCGGTGGCAGTTCGTGCATCCATTCGCGGTAGTAGCGCTGATCGTATTCGTTATGGTGGGTGGTGACCCAGCCATACATCAGCAGCGCGGCTTCCACTTCGGCCAGGCGCGCTTCGGGAACCAGGATGTCGATGTCGGAGAACAGCCGCCCGTGCGCCGGCGGCAGACCGGCCGTGGCGTAGGCGCCGCCTTTCAGCAGCACGACGGGCAGGCCCAGCTGCTGCAAGGCTTTCTGGATCAGGCGCACTTCCCAGTGCACCGCCTGGCCGTGACGCACGGCTACCGCATGTGCCCACTGAAGCTGCTCGCGTGCCTCGGCGGGAGCATTGGCCAGCACACCGGCCTGCTCGAACAGATAGTGCAGGGTGGCCAGCACATTGGCGCTGTCGGCCTGGCGCAGCAGCAGGTCCCATTGGGCCGCGCTGAAGTTGCCCGCCGCAGACGGCGTGCGCAGCGCTTGCACCAGCAGGGGAAACGGTGGACGGCCTGCCATCAGCTGCGCAGTGGGAGCTGGGACATCAGCTCAAGTGCCTCGTCCAGCTTGCTGTAGCGGAAGCGGTAGCCCTGCACCTGGTCGATCAAGCGGCCGAGGGCTTGGAAACCGCGTGCGCCCAGCACGCTGTAGTTGAAGGAATTGCCCGCCAGTTCCATGAAGGTCGTGCCCGGACTCACTTCTTCCAGCGTGATCGGCGCGTCGGCTGCGTACTGCGGGAAAATCACCCAGGCGGGCAGGGCGGTTTCCTGACCGCGCGCCACACTGTCGGCGGGTGCGCGCATATGGGCCACTGTGCCCTTGGTGGTGTCGGCGACCGGTGGACTCAGCACGGCATCCGGCAGGTAGCGGCGGATGATATTGATCGACTGGTTCTTCAGGCTCACCGGCCGCACATAGGGCAATACCAGGCCGTCGTCCAGGCCCACCAGCGTCAGTTCATCGGACAACAGGCGCCAGCCGCCGCRGCCGCACAGGGCAGCCGTCAGCGTGCTTTTTCCGGAACCGGGCGGAGCGGGCATGATGAGGGCGCGGCCGTTACGTTCCAGCACGGCGGCATGCACGATCAGATAGCTGTGGGCGCGGGTCGACACGCACCAGTTGAGCCCCCATTCGAACATGGCCAGCGCTTGCTGTAACGGCAGAGGTTCAAACGCCTTGCGGCCATCATAGGCCAGTTCAACTTGCGGACGGTACCAGCGCCGCATGGACTTGGGCCGCGCCAGTTCGAGATGGAAATTGGCGAAGGCATCGTCGGGCAATAGGGGGTAGTCGGCGTACAACAGGGCGATGCCGTCGGCCAGCGTGTCGATCCTGGTTTGCACGCGCGTGGTGAAGCGGCCGGTACGCAGGCGCAAGCCATCGCCGGCCAGGCGGGCGCCCAGCTCGTCTCTGCTCAGGGAGGAAATGGTCAGCATGCTTCCACCAGCTTCAGCCGTTCCAGCTGGTCCAGCATATCCTGGACTTCGGCATCAGCCAGTTCGTCTGCCTCGACGTCGCCGTCGCGCAAGGCCTGCAAAAGCGCAAGGGCGCCAGCATCCAGCAAGTGGGTGGCGCCCGAGATATCGTTGTAAATCACCGTCTCTTCGCCCCAGGCCCGGTGCAGCAAGTTCTGTCCGGGCACGAGGCGCCAGCCTAATGTCATGTCATCGTCTGCTTCAAATAGTTAACGATGTCAGCGGCATACCATTTCACGCCGGCGATCGGCGTGTAGTAGCCGTGGTCGCGCCATTCGGACCAGATCTTCTGCAGTGCGGCCGTGGATTGGAAGCTGGTCCAGCCTTTGAGCGTATTCAGATAGGCAGCCATCAAGTGACGGCCAAGGCCACTGTTATCGTTGTCGAATTGCTGCGGGTCCAGAATCACCGCCGCTCTGATAGTGCTGTAGTTCGGCAGCGTAGATGGGAAATAAGTGGTGAAGTAACTATTCTGCTTGTCGCAAGGGCGTGGCCACGTCTGGGCATTCTTCCAATAGCCAGGGCTGACGCCGCTGCAAGTGACAGCTTGCGTGCTGTGGGTGCTGCGCAGAGCGCCGGACATGAACCCGGACGCGGTGGTGCAAACTGCTGCCGTGCCAGTCGCCATGGCGGAATGGCTGTGCAGGGTGAGCATGACGCCGGTTGYCGCTCCGGCGCGCGTAAAGCGGCGGCGGGCTGCACCCTTCGGCGACAGTTGGGTGTCGTCCCCAGGCTGTTGTTGGTTGGCCACGTCGTTATCCTTAGTCGTAGGCGGGAAGCCGGACTTCCCTCATTTTTGCTTACAAGTTAAGCAATTTCCGTTCCAAACGCCCCGACGCTTATGCTTTCTATTGAAAATCAAGGACTTGGGAGGCAATGGACCACACTGTCCAGCTCCTCCACCGCTAGCTGAGTCGGGAATGTAAGAATTCCCGACACCCATCATACCGCGAGTTACTTAGAAGAAGCTTTCCGGAATTACCAGGATGTCGCCTGGACGCATCGGAACGTTGGCAGAAATGTCGCCATCCTTGATCAGATCGTTCAGGCGTACGGTAAACTGCTGCTGTTTGCCGTCCACATTGCGGATGATCGAAGCCTTGTTACCTGCTGCGAACTCAGTAACACCGCCGACGGCAATCAGTACATCCATCAGAGACATATCGCTGCGATAAGGCAGCGACTGTGGCTTGGCTGCCTGGCCGATCACGCGGATCTGTTCGCCATACGTGCCAACGAAGCCGGTCACGATCACGGTGACCACCGGCTGCTGGATGTACTTCGACAGCGCTTTCTCGATATCGCGTGCCAACTGGGTGGACGTCTTGCCCGCCGCCTGCAGGTCTTCGACCAGCGGGGTGGTGATCTTGCCATCCGGACGTACCGGCACGGTGTTCGACACTTCCGGATTGCGCCACACGTTCACATTCACGCTATCGCCAGGACCGATCAGGTAGTCATCGGTTGGCGTTGGGCCTGCGTTGGCCGGCGCACCGGCGCGGTTGCTGGCACAGCCGCCGATGGCCAGGGCCGCCAGCAGCAGGGCGGAGCCCGCCAGGATTCGGATCAGTTTGTTTTGCAGAGTATTCACGACATTCTCCAGTTGTTTTGTTCCCGGCCTGGGCCTTTTTGCGTTACTGCACGGAAATTTTAATTAATTTTCTTTTTAGCATGCTTATTTTATACCACGGGGCTTTACGGCAACCCGATTATTTTTTGGGGGCAGCTTGCTGCAACAGTTCCTTCACGTAAGAGACGGGAATCGCGTAGCTGATGCCGCTGGGCGCGCTGATGGCGCTTTCCTTCAGGCCTTTCAGCAGGGTCATGTTGATGACGCCGACCACGTGGCCGTTCTCGGGATCGAACACCGGGCTGCCACTGTTGCCAGGGTAGGCCGTGCCGTCCAGCTGGTAGATCGAGAAGGGCTTGCCGCGCCGGATCTCGGCAATGGCGCGCGCCTGCAGGCTGCGTCCGCTGACCGTCGGCAGCACGATGGGCGTGACGGCCGACAGCATGGCGCGGTGCGTGACGGGGGTCAGGCCAAGCATCATGCCCAGCGGGTAGCCGGTAAAGGCGAGATCGCGTCCTTCTTCGAGGCGCTCGCTGCTCAGCTGCAGCGCGGGCAGCGGCGTACCGCTAAGGCGCAGGTGCAGCAGGTCGTGTTCCTTGTCGATGGCGGCAATGGTGGCGGGGCGGAATTGCAGGTTGTCGCCGGTGCCGGTCACGATGCCCAGGGTTTCCATGCCGTCCGTGTCCATCTCTTCAGGCAGGGCGTGGGCATTGGTGATCACACTCAGGCCGTCGCCGACGATGAAGCCGGTGGCGGTAAAAGCAATGGCCGGGCTGCGGGTGCGCAGCATGGTGCCGATGCCAACGACCGAGGGCTTGACGGCCGTGATCGTGCGCGACAGTTCTGCGCCGTTACTTGCAAAAGGCAAGGTGACGCAAGCAACCAACAGTAAGCGGCGAAAAAGGTTCATGAAATGGGTCCTTGTGGGTTTTTCCTGACATTTATAGTGCTTGCTGGAAATCAATTTAGATTACTTCGTGTCAGCGAGGCGCAACGGCAATAAATTAACTGCTACACCTAGGTATTTCTGCTGTATGATAGTGAGAAGATGTAATTTAAGCAATATTAGAAGCGGGTTCGGCGAGAGTTTCGCCGGCGCTTGCGTGAAGGGGTGGTGAAAGATGACTGAACTGTTGGCCCTGCTTTTAACGTTCCTAAAAGCAATCGGAAAATATCGCTGGTATGCAGTGATCATTACATGGGTTGTCGCGATCATCGGCTGGATCGTGGTCTATCAGTTACCCAATGACTACCAGGCTTCGGCCCGTGTGTACGTCGACACGCAAAGCATCCTGAAACCGCTGATGTCGGGCATGACCACCATGCCTAACGTCGACCAGCAAGTGATGTTCATGCGCCGCACCCTGATCAGCCGTCCGAACGTCGAGCGCGTGCTGCGCATGGTCGACCTGGACATCAAGGCGCGCACGGTCAAGGAACACGAGAAGCAGGTTGACGAGCTGATGTCCCAGATCAAAATGACGGGCACCGAGCGCGACGACATTTACACCATCTCTTACAACAACGCCAATCCGAAGCTGGGCAAGGATGTGGTGCAGTCCCTGCTGACCATCTTCGTGGAAGGCTCCTTCGGCGGCAAGAAGCAGGACTCCGAGAAAGCCGTGCAGTTCATCGACGACCAGATCAAGATGTATGAAGAACGTCTGGCGGCTGGCGAGAACTCGCTGAAAGAATTCAAGATCCGTAATCTCGGCGTACTGCCGCGCCAGGGTGGCGATTACAGCTCCAGCTTTACCGACCTGAGCGACAAGCTGAGCGCGGCCCAGCTGGAGCTGGCTGAAGCCGAGCAGGCGCGCAACGCCATCAAGCGCCAGATCTCCGGTGACGAAATGGCGCCGGTGACCGGCGCCGCGCCGGCCGAAGCGGCCAATCCGGAAATCGACGGCCGCATCGCTGCGCTGGAAAAGAACCTGGACCAGCTGCGCATGCAGTACACCGAAGAACATCCGGATATCGTCGCCGCCAAGCGCCTGATCCAGTCGCTGCAGCAGCGCAAGAAGGAAGAAGCGAAAAAGCTGGTCAAGTCGGCCGATCCTGGCGCCAGCTACAGCCCGATGCTGCAGCAAATGAATGTGGCGCTGTCGGTGGAAGAAGCGCGCGTCGCCAGCCTGAAAGCCCGCGTGGGCGAATACTCGATGCGCCTGGCCCGCCTGCGCTCGCAGAGCACCGCCGCGCCGGAAGTGGAAGCGCAGCTGGCCCAGCTGAACCGCGACTACGCGATCAACAAGGAAAACTACGAGAAGCTGGTGCAGCGCCGTGAATCGGCCAAGCTATCCGGCGACCTGAGCTCGGCCACCGACATGATGAGCTTCCGCGTGGTGGACCCGCCAACTGCGCCGGTGACGCCGATCGGCCCGAACCGCGTGCGCCTGTACTCCATCGTGTTTGTCGGTTCGCTGCTGGCCGGCCTGGGTACTGCGCTGCTGCTGAGCCAGATTCGTCCGACCTTCCTGAGCCAGAATGCGCTGCGTGAAGTGACCGGTGTAGCGATCCTGGGTAGTGTCGGCATGAACTGGACCGATCAGCAGAAGGTCATGCGCAAGCGCCGCCTGTATGCCTTTGGCGTGGCCGTGGCCGCCGTGTTTACCGCATATGGCGGTGTCCTGACCTTTACCTTGTTGCGCCAGGCCTGAGCGGCCGAAGGAGTTATCGTGAGCATTATCGAAAAAGCCGCTGGCCGTATCCCACATCCTCGCCCGGAAGACGCGCCGGCTGCCGCCGACGTCGCCGTCGCTGTGGCGCCTGCGACTGCCGTGGCCGAAGCACCGGCTGCGGCGCCCGCCGCGGCACCAGCACCGGCAGCAGCACCCGCACCGGCGCCTGCACCAGTGCAGGCAGCAGCGGCTGCGGCGGAGGACGCTGTTGCCGATGCCAACCGCCGCACCACGCGTTCGGTGGAACTGGATCTGGCGCGCATGCATGCAGCTGGCCTGGTGACGGCCGCCGGCGGCCGCACCAATAT
>NZ_JBFRDW010000113.1:0-11747 GCF_052113985.1 Pseudoduganella sp. RAF53_2
ATCCCACACCGCACCGTCGATCATCTTCACCGTGCGCAGCGGAGATTTCGGAACGCTCACTTTGGCCAGCGACGCCGCGTCCCTGTACAAATCGATCTGGTTGATCTGCGTGGCGACAGCCAGATAGTCCGGATCGCTCTTCAGCAGTCCCCAGCGCTTCTGCTGCGTGAGGAACCACATGCCGTCCGACAGATAGGGGAAGTTCACCGCACCGTCATTGAAGAACTTCATGTAGTTCGGATCGTCCCAGGTCTTGCCCAGGCCATTCTGGTAGCGGCCCAGGATACGCTGGCCGATCACGTCGACCGAGGTATTCACATACGATTTGTCGGCGATGGTATCGGCCATCTTCACCTTGTTGGACAGCGAAGCGTCAATCCAGCGGCCGGCATCGAGAATCGCTGCCACCAGCGCCCGCGCAGTATTCGGATATTTCTTCACCCATTCGGCGCTGGTGCCCAACACCTTTTCGGGATGGTCGCGCCAGATGTCCTGCGTGGTGGTGGCCGTGATGCCGATGCCGTCGGCAATGGCACGGTGATTCCATGGCTCGCCCACGCAGTAGCCATCCATATTCCCGATACGCATATTGGCCACCATCTGCGGCGGCGGCACGGTGATCATCTTTGCGTCTTTCATCGGATTGATGCCGTAGGCCGCCAGCCAGTAGTACAGCCACATTGCATGCGTACCGGTGGGGAAAGTCTGCGCAAAAGTGTATTCGCGCGGATCGCTCTTCATCAGCTTCGCCAGCGAGGCACCGTCAACACCGCCTTTATCTGCAAGCTTTTTGGACAGGGTGATCGCCTGGCCATTGTGGTTCAGGTTCATCAGCACGGCCATGTCCTTCTTCGGGCCGCCCACGCCGAGGTGCACACCGTACACCAGGCCATACAGCACGTGCGATGCATCGAGTTCGCCGTTCACCAGCTTGTCGCGCACAGCAGGCCATGAGGCTTCCTTGCTTGGGATGATCTTGATGCCGTATTTTTTGTCGAAGCCCAGAACGGACGCCATCACCACCGACGCGCAATCGGTCAGGGGAATGAAGCCGACTTTGACCTCCTCTTTCTCAGGCTTGTCCGAGCCTGCGGCCCAGACGCCCTGCGTCGCGAGTCCTGTCAATGCGGTGGCGGCGCCGGCCTTGAGCAAGGCGCGGCGGGTCAGGCTGAATCTGTCGTCCATCTTCCGTTGTCCCCGTAGCGAATGGCCGGCGGACGCCAGCCTCACGGTTGTATGTGCAAGCAGCGTGCCAGCGCATTCGCAGGGTGGAAGACAGATCAGGAGTGAATTTCAGGCACTGGATTTGTGCAGCGCACCAAGCGGGTGCAGGCCAGGCTCCGCGCGGAGGCGCACCACCATCAAATCAACAAAGGCCCGCACGCGCGCGGAGCCCTGGCGCGCATCGCGATGCACGATATGGATCGGTACCGGGGGTGTAGCGTAATCGTCAAGCACCAGTTGCAGCTCACCGGAGGCCAGCAGCGCCGATGCCTGATACGACAGCAGGCGTGCGATGCCGAAGCCGCGCTTCACCGCCTCAATGGCCGCGTCGTTGGTATTCACATTCAGGCGCGCGCTCGGACGCTGCGAGATCAGGCGGCCCTGATCGACAAAGCGCCAGTCCGGCGGCGTGCTCGATCCGGATGACGACACGACCACGTGATGCATCAGGTCCTGCGGCGTGCCAGGTGCGCCATGCTGCGCCAGGTATTGCGGCGATGCGACCACCACGCGCCGCACTTCGCCCACGCGTGTGGCGCGCAGCGTCGAATCCGGCAACTCGCCAATGCGCACGCCAACGTCGATGCCCTCTTCCAGAAGGCTCGTGACGCGATCCACAAATAAAGTGCTTACCTCCATGCCCGGATAGCGCTGCAGGAAGTCGACGATGCCGGGCATGACGTACATGCGGCCGAACAGCATGGGCGCCGTCACCATCAGGTGTCCGCGCGGCGCGGCGTTGATGCCCTGGACTGCTTCGTCGGCTTCGTCCATCTCGGCGATGATGCGGCGCGCGTCGTCCAGATAGCGCTGGCCTGCTTCGGTGACGCGCACATGGCGCGTGGTGCGGTCCAGCAGCTTGACGGCCAGACGTTCCTCCAGCGCGGCGATGGCGCGCGTGACGGCGGGCGGCGACATGCCCAGGCGGCGCGCGCCGGATGCAAAGCCCTGCTCTTCGGCGACGGCGACAAAGACGGTCATCAGGTAAAGGCGGTCCATGTTCTATCTCGCTTTGCGCGGCTTGGGAAAGTAGGCCGGCGCGCGCTCGGCCACAAAGTCGATGAAGTGTCGCACACGCAGCGGCATGCGTGTGCGCTGGGCGTAGTACATGTACACCCCGCCACCGGAACCAAGCTGCTGCGGCAGCAGATGGAGCAGGCGGCCTTGTTCGAGGTCGTCACCTAGCATGTAGACCGCGAGCTGGCCAATGCCGACGCCCGCGCGCACGGCTTCGACTTCGCTTTCGGCAGTGTTGAAGCTGGCGACACAGGGCACGTCCTGATAGATGGTGCCGCCCTCGCCTTTCAGCTCCCATGGAATCAGGCGGCCGGTATTGGGCTGGCGGAAGCCGGTGCAGCGGTGCTTCTGCAGCTCGTGGATATTCTTTGGCGCCCCGTGGCGCTCAACGTAATCGGGCGATGCGCAGATGGCCAGCGCCAGGTCGCCGATGTGGCGCGCAACCAGGTTGCGCTCAGGCGGATTACCGGCACGGAAGCCGACGTCGATCTTGGACGAGATCATGTCCGTGAACTGGTCGTTCAGCAGCAGGTCGAAATGCGCGCTGGGGTATCGCTGCTGGAATTCGGCAATCAGCGGCGTGAGTACGATGGTGCCCAGCGAGGTCGCGGCGGAAATGCGGATCAGGCCTTCCACGGCCTCGCGGCTGTTCTGCACCTGGTCGAAGGCCTCGTCCAGCAGGCGCAAGCCGGGCGTGGACAGCTCGAACAGGCGTTGGCCTTCCTCCGTCAGACTCAGGCTGCGCGTGGTGCGGTGGAACAGGCGCACGCCGAGGTGGTCCTCCAGCTGGCGCATGGCTTTGCTGACGGCTTGCGCGGACAGCCCCGCCTCCACGGCCGCCTTGCTGAAGCTGCCGGCCTGTACGACGCCGATGAAGATGGTGATGACGCGGGCTTTGTCCATTCCAGCCATTTACAACCAAAAGGTGAAAATCAAACATCTTTCCTATGCCTAGTGTAGCRGCACTTCCACGCCTACACTTCCCTTCACCAAATCACCAATCTCTCGAAGGAGAAACATCATGGCAAAGAAAGTCTGGTTCATCACTGGCGCTTCCCGCGGTTTCGGTTCCCTGATTGCGCGCGACGCACTGGCGCGCGGCGACTATGTTGTGGCCACCGCCCGCAAGGCGGAAAGCGTGACCGAGGCACTGGGCGCGCATCCCAATCTGCTGGCCGTGCAGCTGGATGTGACCAGGGAAGCCGCAGCTATCGTGGCCGCGCAGCAGGCGGTGGAACGCTTCGGCCGCATCGATGTGCTGGTTAATAACGCTGGTTTTGGCCTGCTCGGCGCGGTGGAAGAGTCGTCGGCCGATGAAGTGCGCAAGCTGTATGACACCAATGTGTTTGGCCTGCTGAACGTGACCCGCGCCGTGCTGCCGGTGATGCGCAAGCAGCGCAGCGGCCACGTGATGAATATCTCGTCCGTCGGCGGATACAGCGCTTACTACGGCTGGGGCGTGTACGGTTCGACCAAGTTTGCCGTGGAAGGCTTGAGCGAAGCGATGTCGATGGAACTGGCGCCGCTGGGCATCCATGCCACCGTGGTCGAACCGGGCTTCTTCCGCACGGACTTCCTGGATGCGACGTCGCTGACCGAGACGGCAGCGCGCATCGAGGACTACGCGGAAACCGTGGGCGCCATGCGTACCTTCGCGGCCGGCGCGAATCATCAGCAGCCGGGCGATCCGCAGAAGCTGTCGAAGGCCATCCTGAAATTGGCCGATGCTGAGAAGCCGCCGGTGCGCCTGCAACTTGGCAGCGATACCGTGGCCCGCGTGCGCGCCAAGAACCAGCAGGTGGAACAGGAAATGGCGCAGTGGATCGATGTGGCGATGTCCACCGATTTCGATCCGGTAAAGCAGGCCGCCTGAGCTAGTGCTGCGCGCCGGCCAGCAGGTCGGCGCGTGGCATGCCCCATTGCGGTACGTTGCCGGGACATGCGCGCGACTGCGCCAGCTCCAAGGTGGTGAAGTTTCCGCGCGGTGTGGAGGCGAAGCGCTGGTCGCTGGCGACTTCCTCGTCCACCTGCGGGATGCGCGCGAAGCGCAGCCAGGCGTTCAGTTCGCAGTTGCCCGCAGCGAGCGTGCGCAAGGTAGTCAGGCTGCCCTGCCAGTCGCTTTGCAGCGCGACGCCATCAGCGCCAGCACGCAGCGCCGGCTCATCGCCGCCACGTGCCTGCAAGGCGGGCGCGCAATCGGCGACCGGCAGCCAGCCCGGCGCCAGGCTGATAATGCCGCGGCGCAGTCGATAAGAGGCGGCAGCTTGGTTGCTCTCCACGGAAGCGAAGGCCCAGCACAGAGGCTGCGCCGGGAAAGCAGTCATCGCGATATCCACTACGCGCGATGCCGGGTCGAGCGCCTGCAAGTGGCGCGTGAGTTGCGCGCGGCCTAGCGAGGATGCGTAGCCCTGAACGCCAACGAAGGCCAGGCATATCGCCAGCGCCAGGGCGAGCGCGCGCCGGCTGTGCATATGCATCAGGCGCAGCGCCGCTATCGCGCCGCCCAGGGCGGCCAGCGCTTCGAATGAGCCCCAGCTAAGGTAGCCATGCACGGTCACGAAAGCCAGTGCAGCAAATAGCCCGAACACCAGCACCCAGCGCGCCCGCGTGTGGATCGACAGCGCCAGCGGCACGCCGAACGCCACCCAGAACACCGGCTCCACGATGAAGACGGCGTCGCCGTAATACCAGTTCGGGTTGAAGGGATAGAAGGGATGGACGCCGTATGAATTCAGGAAGTCCATCGAGATATGCAGCAGGAAGCCGGCGACGGTTGCCAGCAGCAGGCCAAGCCGTGCATGGCGGCTTTCGCGCAGCAGCGCGCGGGCGTTGGGCCACAGCAGCCATAGCGCCGCCAGCAGCAGCACGGCTTGCGGCAAAAGGTAGAGCAGCGTGTGCGTGTGGCCGCGATGATGCAGCAGATAGCCGAGCGGTGGCGGCAGCTGGTGCGTCAGGACGAGATCGAGATCGGGGAAATTGCTGGCCGCCGCGCAGGCGGTCAGCAGCAGGCGGTGGCGGGTCTTCTGGCGCGCGTCGCCTGCCTCGGGAGGCAGGCTGCGTTGAATCAGCTCGCCGACGCCGAGGCCGACGACTGAATGGGTGATGTTATCCACGCACTAGTGCTGAACTTCCACGCCGTGCCAGAAGGCGATGCGGTTTTTCAATCCCTTGGCGGCTTCAGATGGGGTTGGGTAGTACCAGGCGGCGTTGCCGTTCACCTGGCCGTCCACCACCACGTTGTAGTAGCTGGCGACGCCCTTCCACGGACACATGGTGGTGTGGGCGCTGTCCTGCAGGAATTCCTTGTTGACCCGCTCCGGCGGGAAGTACACATTGTGCTCGACGATTTCAACTTCGTCGGATGCTGCTTCGGCGATCACTACGCCATTCCATGTTGCCTTAGGCATTTCAAAATTCTCCGTTCGTTTCAGCCTTCTACCCTATTGCGGCCGTTCTGCTTGGCACGGTACAAGGCGGCGTCGGCCTGGCGCAGCAGGCTGTCGGCGTCGTCGATGTCCATATGGTTGAAGGAGCCGATGCCCAGGCTGGCCGTGACCGGAACTCTACGGTTGCCATCCATGTGCATCTGCGCCTCAATTCGTCCACGCAGCGTTTCCGCAAACTTGCGCGCGCCTTCCAGCGGCGTGTTGGGCAGAAGGATACACAATTCTTCGCCACCGTACCTGCCGGCGACGTCGATCACCCGCACATTTTCGCGAATCAGTTTGCCGACAGCGCTCAGCACCTCGTCGCCGATCATGTGGCCGTGACGGTCGTTGACCTGCTTGAAGTGGTCCAGATCGACCATCACCGCCGACAGCGGCGTGCGGAAACGGCGCGTGCGGGCGACTTCGAATTTCAAGCGGTTCATCAGCGAGCGGCGGTTGTGCAGGCCGGTCAGCTCATCGGTCGTGGCCAGCATTTCCAGCTCGCGCATCGATTCTTTCAGCGCTTTTTCATTGGCGCGCAGCTCGATCAGGGCCATGACCTGGCGCGCCAGGCGGCGCAGCATGTCGCGCTGGCTGGTGGACAGGCAACCTGTCTTGGTATTCATCACGCACAACGTGCCGATGGCGTAGCCGTCGCTGGACGTTAGCGGCACGCTGCTGTACATGCGCATGAAGGGCGCTTCCGTCGTCAGCGGCATCCTGGAAGTGCGCGCATCCTTCGTCAGGTCGCAGATTTCAGTGGCCTCGTCGCCCAGCACCGCCAGCGAGCAATAGCACTGGCCGCGCGGCAGGTTGCCCAGTTCCAGCCCGGTGAAGGATTTCACGTAGGCCTGGTCGGCGTCGATCAGGGTGATGAAGGCGTAAGGCACGTCGCAGACCTTGGCGGCCAGCTCGGTAAGGAAGGTGAAGTCTTCGGTATTTGGCGCGTCCAGCGCTTCATAGCGGTGCAAGGCGGCCAGACGGTGCTTGTCGTCCATCGGCAGTGGAAACGAGTGCGAAAAGATCTGTTCTGCGGCTGACATGAGCCCTCTCCCGTGTGTAGCGTTGTCGCGCTTCTAGTGTTTGCCTTGAGCTGCTGGTGCTACATCTTGCAGTGTATAGCAAACGGGAGAGGTTGTAACCGAGATAAGACCTATTATTTCATCGCCACTATTTGTTTCAGTGCCTGCTCGAAGGCTTCCGGCGGTTGCCCGCCAGAAATCAAATGCCGTTCGTTGATGATGATCGCAGGAACCGAGTGGATGCCGTTGCGCTGGTAGAAACGCTCGGCTTCCCGCACTTCCTCGGCATAACGGTTGGACGACAGCACTTCGGTGGCGGCTTCCTGGTCCAGTCCCGCTTCCCCTGCCACGCGGATCAGAATGTCGCGGTTGCTCGGGTCTTCGCCCTTGGTGAAGTAGGTGGACAGCAGCGCATGCTTCAGCTCGCTCTGCTTGCCCTGTTCGCCGGCCCAGTGCAGCAAACGGTGGGCGTCGAAGGTGTTGTAGATGCGGGTGCGCGCGCCCAGAGCGAATTCAAAGCCGACGTCGGCGCCGCGCTGGCGGATCATCTCGCGCGATTGTTCCTGCTGGGCTGGCGTCGCGCCGTACTTCTGCTGGATGTGTTCGGTGATGTCCTGCCCTTCCGGTCCCATGGCGGGATTCAGTTCGAAAGGCTGGAAATGGATGTCGGCTTTGACGGTGCTGCCGAGGCGATTGAGTGCCGTTTCCAGGGAGTGCAGCCCGATGGCGCACCAGGGGCAGGAAACGTCGGATACGAAATCAATGCGGAGGGGAGTGCTCATTGCCAGCTCCATGTGTCACGAAGCTGGCATTTTCGCATGAAGAAGAAATCGGCGCTGTCAGGCCTTCTTTTTCGACTTGGAACCGATGCGGCTTTCCTTGCCGGCCATCAGATTGCCGATGTTCTTGGCATGGCGCCAGATCAGCAGGCCGCTCATCACCACCACCGCCGCCATTTGCGGATCGGCGCCGAACAGCAGGCCGTAGTAGAAAGGCGCGAAGATGGACGCCACCAGCGCGGCTAGCGAGGAGTAGCGGAAGGCGTACGCCACCACCAGCCAGGTTACCAGCGTCGCCACGCMCAGCCAGATATTCAGCGCCAGCAGCACGCCCGCGGCGGTCGCCACGCCCTTGCCGCCTTTGAACTTGAAGAATACGGGCCACAGGTGGCCGATGAAGACGGCAATCGCTACCAGCGCGATGGTGCTGTCGCCGGCGCCCAGCTGGTCGGCGAAGTGGATGGTCAGGAAGACGGCGATCCAGCCTTTGAAGGCGTCGCCAATCAGCGTCCAGATCGCCGCGCCTTTATTACCACTACGCAAGACGTTGGTGGCGCCAGGATTGCCCGAGCCGTAGGAACGCGGGTCCGCCAGGCCGTAGAACTTGCTGACCACGACGGCGAAAGAAATCGAGCCGATCAGATAGGCAGCGATGGTGAGCAGGACAGTATTCATGATTCCCCTGAGTTGTTTTATTTATATTGCACTTAAATGGGGACGTAACACATTTGTCTTTTTAAATGTGTTACGTCCCCATTTAAGTGCCGGCGGTGACTATACCGGTCAATCGGCCAGCGCGCAATTCACGGGTTTGGCGCCCAGCACCTCGCTCAGCACCTGCGGCTGGATGCCGATCAGGAAGCCGCGCCGTCCGCCATTGATATAAATCGTTTCCAGCCCGAGGATGCTTTCCTCGACGTACACCGGCATTGCTTTCTTGGTGCCGAACGGCGAGGTGCCGCCCACCATATAGCCGGAATGGCGCTGCGCCACTTCCGGCTTGCACGGCTCCACCGATTTGCAGCCGATATTGCGCGCCAGGTTTTTCGTGGAGACCTTGCAATCCCCATGCATCAGCACAATTAAAGGTTTAGCTGCTTCATCCTGCATCACCAGCGTTTTCACGACATGGTGTTCGTCCACGCCCAGTTCGCGCGCGGATACGGTGGTGCCGCCATGTTCTTCGTATTCGTAAGGGTGTTCGGTGAACGGGACCTTGTGCTTGCGCAGTAAAGCTGTCGCCGGGGTTTCTGAAATGTGCTCTTTTTTTGCCATGCCGTGATACGCTAAGTGCTCAGGAAGGAGTTTCTCATTATGCAGCAAGAAATTCGCTTTGCCACTTTCAATGTCTGCAACCTCGCCCCGCCGGGCGCAAAATTGTACGACAATCTGCTGCCTCTGACGGAGGCCGAATACGAAGCCAAGGCGAACTGGACCGCCCAGCAGCTGGATCAGCTCGATGCCGACGTGATCGGCTTCCAGGAAATCTTCTCCCAGGAGGCGCTGCGCGATGTCCTGTCCCGCACCCACAAATACCGCGAGGCCATCCACGCCGGTTTCGATCCAGATCCGCAAGCCGATCGCCTGACGCCCAATGTGGCCCTGGTGTCCCGTCTGCCGCTGGCGGGCGAGCCGGTTGTCTATGCCAATTTTCCGGAAGATGTGTCCAACGATGTCAACGGCCCGGAGGCCCGCTTCGCACGGGCGCCCCTACACGCACGGGTGGTGCTGCCCGGCGAGCATGTGATCGATGTGATCGTGGTGCACCTGAAGTCGCGTCGTCCCGACTACCGTTCCGGCGATGATGGCGACGATCCCCTGCACTACGCGATGGCCAGCCTGCGCTCGCTCGTGTGGCGCGGTACGGAAGCGGTGGCGCTGCGCGTGCTGCTCAGCAAAATGATGCGCGAAACGCGCCGCCCCTGCATCGTGCTGGGCGACTTCAACGATACGGCCGATGCCGTGACCACTACCATCGTCCTGGGCAACGGCGCCAGCATCCTCGGCACCGAGGAACGCCGCGGCCGCATGTACGACGCCAATCAGATCCAGCTGCGCCAGGACCATTTGCGGCACGTGGGCTATACCAGCATCCATGAGGGGCATTACTCGACCATCGATCACGTACTGGTGTCGGAGGAGTTCAATCCGGCCTCGCCGCGCGCAATCGGCGAGGTGGTGGATGTCTCCTACTTTAACGACCATCTGCGGCAGGAACGGCCGGAAGTGTCGGATCATGGCCAGGTGCTGGTGCGCTTGCGGCTTCGGCCACTTTCGGCGGGTCAATGACCCGCCCTACGGCTGCGCTGAGCGTGGCATCGGCCAGAAAGCCCTGATACCGGTCGCAGCCCAGTGCACGCAATAGCTCCAGCTGTTCGTTCGTCTCTACGCCTTCGGCAATCACCGTCATGTGCATGCTGCGCGCCATCGCGATGATGGTGCGGATGGCCGTGGTATCCGTGCCGCCATTCATGAAAACTTGCGCAATCTTCAGCTGGTCGATCGGATAGTCCTTCAACTGGCCAAGCCGCGAATAGCCGGTGCCGAAATCGTCCAGCGATAAGCGCACACCCAGTTTGTGCAGGGCCGCCAGCGTTTCGGTTACGCGAGGACCGCCGTCTTGCAGAATGTTCTCGGTCAGTTCCAGCTCCAGGCAGCCAGCAGCCAGACCGGATGCCGCCAGCGCATCGCCCACACTGTCCAGCAGCCCCTTGTGCGTGAACTGGGCGCGCGACAGGTTCACTGACACAATCAGCAGCCTGCCCTGCTCATGCCAGACCTGCGCCTGCCGGCAAGCCTCCTGCAGCACCCAGTTGCCGATGGCGATCATCAGCCCCGCTTCCTGCGCGACATCGATAAAGCGCTCCGGCAGCAGCAGGCCCAGTTCAGGATGGCGCCAGCGCAACAGCGCTTCCATGCCGATCACGGTATTGGAGGCGATCTCCACTTCCGGCTGGAACACCAGCTCGAACTGCTGCTCCGCCACGGCCCGCCGCAGGCCATTCTCGATGCCGGCCCGCTCCACGACGCGCGCATTCATTTCGCTGCTGAAGAACTGGCAGTTATTCCGTCCATCCTGCTTGGCGTGGTACATGGCGACATCGGCGTGCTTGAGCAGGGTATCGATGTCGGCGCCGTCGGCCGGATACATGGCAATGCCGATCGAGGTGGAGATATGCAGCTGGTGCTCGTCCAGCGCGTATTCCTGCTCCACAGCGCGGAGAATGGTTTCGGCCACGTGAGCCGCCCGCTCCGCGTTGCCGATGTCGGTAAGGATGATGACGAACTCGTCGCCGCCCTGCCGGCTCACCGTGTCGGCCTCACGCACGCATCTGACCAGGCGTGCCGACACTTCCCGCAGCAGCCGGTCGCCGAACGAGTGGCCCAGCGAATCATTGACATATTTGAAACGGTCCAGGTCCAGGAACAGGATGGCCAGCTTCTCGCCGCTGCGGCGTGCGGCGGCCAGGGCCAGGCTGAGACGGTCCAGCAGCAGCACGCGGTTGGGCAGATCGGTCAGGAAGTCGTGCTCGGCCAGATGCCGGGTCTGCTCTTCGGTTTTCTTGCGTTCGGTGATGTCGGACACGATGCCCATGTAATTAGACACCTGGCCGGCGCTGTCGCGAATCGCCGTGATGTTGACCCAGGCCGGAAACAGCGAGCCGTCGCTGTGGCGCGCCCAGGTTTCGCCCTGCCAATGGCCGGCATTGTCGACGCTCAGCCAGACCTCGCGGTAGAAGGATTCATCTTCCAGCCCGCTGCGGAAGGCGCTGACCGGCTTGCCCAGGATATCGTCCGGGACAAAACCCGTTACGGCTGAGTAGGCGCGGTTGATCGCGATCACACGCCGGCCGTGATCGGTCAATAGGATGGCGTCGTGGCTGTTTTCGAAGACCTGGGCCGCCAGATGCAATGATTGCTCGGTCCGCTTGCGCTCTGAAATATCGCGCACAACCACATAAAACAGATGCTTGTGATCCAGGCTGATGGAGGTCATCAGGACTTCGGCCCAGAACTGCTGGCCTTCGCAATCCAGGTAATGCCAGTCGTAGCGGCTATTGCCCTTGCGGATGGCCTCTTCCACGCGCTGGGCAGAAACACCGGCCGAGGGAACGCCATCCGGCTGCTTCAGCGGCGAAAAGTCATCCAGGCTACGTCCATGCAAGCGCTCTTCCGTCTTGCAGCAGAACAGCCGCACCGCCGCCGGATTTGCCTTTTCGATCACTCCATCACGTAGTAACAAAATGGCATCACTGGAACGCTCGAACATCTGGGAG
>NZ_JBFRDW010000114.1:0-11698 GCF_052113985.1 Pseudoduganella sp. RAF53_2
GAGTTTGGATCATGAAAGCCCGTCTTATCGCAACAGCCGCCGCTCTTTTGCTGAGCACCGGCGCTTATGCCGACCAAGCCGTGAACAGCGGTGAAGGCTACCAGGCCGATCAGACTTTCGTATCGACCAAAACGCGCGCCGAAGTGCGTGCCGAAACCATCGCAGCGCTGAAGCGCGGTGACATCAACTACGGCGAAAGCTACCCCTTCAATCTGCAGCCGATCGCACCTGCGCGACGTGCCGAAGTGCGCGCCGAAATGGCCGCCGCCAAACCCGCCCAGCAGCCACGCGACGCACGCTGAGCTGCCGTACAATGGTCGCCTCATTCACCAAGAGGCGACCAATGATCGAATGGCAGTGGCTGGACTTTGAGAGTCTTTCCCGAAACGATTTATACGAAATGCTGCGCCAGCGTCAGGAAGTGTTCCTGATCGAGCAGCAGTGCTTCTATTCCGACCTCGACGGCTTGGACGCGGGTGCCTATCACTTGCTGGGCTGGCATAGCGTCGACGGCAAGCGCGAGCTGGCGGCCTATCTGCGCTGCATCGGGCCGGGCGTGAAATTCCCCGAGATGTCGCTGGGCCGCGTGCTGACCACACAGTCCGCACGCGGCAGCGGCATCGGCCGCGAGCTGGTGGCGGAAGGCATCCGCCGCGCCGAAGCGCTGCATCCGGGCCACCGCATCCGCATCGGCGCCCAGGCGCACCTGGAAAAGTTCTATGGCAGTTTCGGGTTCCGGACCATCTCGGAACCCTACGATGAAGACGGCATCATGCACATCGACATGATGCGCTGAGATAAAAAAAAACGGCCCGCAGGCCGCTTTTTTGTTGTGACGCTGAGTTAGCGCTTGATCGAGATCAGCTCGATATCGAAGACCAGTGCCTGGTTGGCCGGGATCTTGGTGCCCGAGCCGGTGGCGCCGTAGGCCAGATCCGATGGGATGATCAGGGTGCGCTTGCCGCCGGCCTTCATGCCAGGGATGCCCTGCTCCCAGCCGCCAATCACGGTGCCCTTGCCCAGGGTGAAGGTGAATGGGGTGCCGGTGTCTTTCGAGCTTTCGAACTGGGTGCCTTTGTGGTCGGAGGCGGTGTCGGAGTACAGCCAGCCGGTGTAGTTCACGGTCAGCTGGTCGCCTGCAATCGCTTCGATGCCGGTGCCGACTACCGTATCAGTCTTGGTGAAGGCAGGCTGGGTCGGGGTGGTGGTGGTCGTATCGTTGGAACCGCCGCCGCAAGCAGTCAGAGCCAGAGCGCATGCCAGGGAGGCGAACAGTTGAAGCATCGATTTCATCTTGTCTTACCTAAATTGAATTGGTCGGAAGCCGGAGCAGCAGTTTAGCAGACTGCTACCTCCATTTCCCAGTAGCCATACACAGAATTACAATTTTGTATCAGATTTCCACCTGCGTGCCGAGCTCGATGACCCGGTTGGTAGGGATCTGATAATAGTCCGCCGCCGCGCGCGCATTGCGCGACATGGCCACGAACAGGTGCTCGCGCCACGGCGCCATGCCTTCGCCCGGCGTCGAGATCACGGTCTGGCGGGCGATGAAGAAGGAGGTTTCCATCATCTCGAACGGCAGACCTTGTTCGCCGCATAGCTGCAGCAGTTTCGGGATATCCGGTTCGTCCTTGAAGCCGTAGTGCACGTTCAACTGGTAGCACTCGTGACCCAGCGGCTGGATCTTGACCTGCTCCTCCGCCGCCACATACGGCTCTTCCACGATGTGCACGGTGAAGAACACCACGCGCTCATGCAGCACCTTGTTGTGCGACAGATTGTGCAGCAGCGCATGCGGCACGCCATCGCTTTCGCCGCGCAGGAACACGGCGGTGCCCGGCACACGCACCGGCGGCGCCATGAACAGCGAGTTCAGGAAAGCTTCCAGCGGAATCGCGTGCTTTTCCAGATTCTTGAACACCAGCTCGCGGCCGGTGCGCCAGGTCAGCATCACAGTGAACAACGCAGTACCCAGCAGCAGCGGCAGCCAGCCGCCATGCAGCAGCTTCAGGGTGCTGGCGGAGAACAGCGAGATGTCGATGATGATGAAGAAGCCGGTCGCCAGGAAGCACAGCACCAGCGGCAAGTGCCAGCGGTAGCGGATCACGAAGAAGGTCAGCACGGTGGTGGCCAGCATGGTTGCCGTCACGGCGATGCCATAAGCGCCAGCCAGTGCGTCCGAAGAACGGAAGCCGATCACGGCGAGCAGCACCACGATCAGCTGCAGCCAGTTCACCACCGGAATGTAGATCTGGCCGATCTCGCTTTCCGAGGTGTGCAGCACGCGCATGCGCGGCAGCATGCCCAGCGCGATGGCCTGCTTGGTCATCGAGAAGGTGCCGGAAATCGTGGCCTGCGAAGCGATCACCGCCGCCATGGTGGACAGCACCACCAGCGGATACACGCTCCACGGACCCAGCATATTGAAGAAGGGATTGCTGATCGCATCAGGCGTCTTGATCAGCAGCGCGCCCTGGCCCAGGTAGTTCAGCGCCAGCGCAGGGAAGCAGACCATGAACCAGGCGGCACGGATCGGCTTCTTGCCGAAGTGGCCCATGTCCGCATACAGCGCTTCGGCGCCGGTAAAGGCCAGCACCACGGCGCCCAGCGCGACAAAGGAGACAAAGCCGTTGGCAGCCAGGAAGCGCAGACCATGCAGCGGATTCAAAGCAGCCAGCACGGCCGGCGTTTCCATGATGTTCACCACACCCATGGCAGCGATGGCGCCAAACCACACTACCATCACCGGACCGAAGAAGCGGCCGATGCCGGCGGTACCGTGGCGCTGCACAGCGTACAGCGCAACCAGCACGACGATGGTCAGCGGCACGATGTACTGTTCCAGCGCAGGCGCCGCCACTTCCAGACCTTCGATCGCACCCAGCACAGAAATGGCCGGCGTGATCACGCTATCACCGTAGAACATGGTGGCGCCAAAGGTACCGAGCAGCAGCAGCGGGAAGTGCCAGCTGTCCGCCACCTTGGCGACGGAGTTCAGCGCCAGCGCCATCAGCGCCATGATGCCGCCCTCGCCGCGGTTGTCCGCGCGCAGGACCAGGCTCACGTATTTGAGGGAAACGATCATCGTCAGGCCCCAGAAGATCAGGGAGACGACGCCCAGCACGTTGTCGTGGTTCAGGCCGAGGCCGTGGGCAGGATCGAAAATGGTTTTGAGAGTGTAGAGTGGGCTGGTACCGATATCCCCGTACACGATACCCACCGCCGCCAGCGTTAGTGCCGCAAGGCTGCTTTTCTTATGTTGTTGCGACGTCAAGTTTTCACCTTACTGAAGGTTTGGTGCGTTGCACAATAGGCCATCCGAGGTCAAATTGCAAGTTGGGCATGGCCGGTGCGATTTCCGCAATTGTGCTATTTTCCTCCTTTACGGAAAGAAAATCATGCAAATCTGCAAAGCCGATGCCGCGGATGCGCCCCGCCTGCACGAGGTATGGGAAGCTGCCGTGCGCGCCACGCACACCTTCCTCAGCGAAAACGCGATCCAGCAATTGAGCCCGCTGGTGCGGGAAATACTTGCCACCTTTGCACCACTGTACAGCGTGCGCGAGGGCGATGGCGCGCCATATGGCTTTCTTGGTGTGGCCGATGGCAATATCGAAATGCTGTTTGTGCATCCCGATTTTCATGGCCGCGGCGCGGGCCGCGCGCTGGCCGATTTCGCCATCAACACGCTGGGCGCGACGCGCGTGGACGTCAACGAGCAGAACCCCGGCGCTTGCGGCTTCTACCGCCATCTCGGCTTCATTCAGACCGGCCGCTCGGAACTGGACGGCCAGGGCAATCCATTCCCCATCCTGCACCTGGAGCTGGCGGCACGATGAATCCAGGCATTCTGTACGCCACCGGCGCCTTCCTGTGCTGGGGCCTGTTTCCGCTGTATTTCCACGCGATTGGCGAAGTGCCGCCGATCGAAATCCTGGCGCACCGCATGTTGTGGTCGCTGCTCTTCCTCGTTATCGTGCTGACCGCACGCAGCCAGTGGCGCTGGCTGCCGGACGTGGTCAGGAAGCCGAAAGTGGTCGCCAGTTTCATCGCCAGCGCCGTGCTGCTCAGCGCCAACTGGTTCATGTACATCTGGGCCGTGAACAACGGCCACGTGATCGACGCCAGCCTGGGCTATTTCATCAATCCGCTGGTGAATGTGCTGCTGGGCCAGATCGTGCTGAAGGAAAAGCTGCGGCGCGGCCAGTGGCTGGCGGTCGCCATTGCAGCGTCCGGCGTAGCGTGGCTGACGATTCAGGCCGGCCAGCTGCCGTGGATCGCGCTGATCCTGGGCATTACTTTCGGCGGCTACGGCCTGCTGCGCAAGACGGCAGCGCTGGCCGCGCTGGAAGGCCTGTCGTTCGAGACCATGATTCTGTTCCCTGTGGCGCTGGTGTACGTGGTCTGGCTGACCCTGCATAGCCAGAACGCCTTCCTCAACACGCCAAGCAATACCACGCGCTGGCTGCTGGTGGCGGCCGGTCCGATTACCGCCATTCCGCTGATCCTGTTTGCCGCCGGCGCGCGCCGCATTTCGATGGCGGTACTCGGCATGCTGCAGTATCTGTCGCCGAGCATGCAGATGCTGCTTGGCCTGTGGGTCTTCCATGAGGCGTTTTCGCCGGAGCGCATGGCCGGCTTTATCGTCGTGTGGAGTGCGCTGATTGTGTACATGGGCGAAGGCCTGTGGACCAGCCGCCGCGCCACGGCCTGAAACTGGATTGCCACGCCGGTTTGGCGTATCCTTGTTGACCTTTGTAAAAAATCGAGAATTTCCTGATGGCAAACTACGTCTATACCATGAACCGCGTGGGCAAAATCGTCCCACCCAAGCGCCAGATCCTGAAAGATATCTCGCTGTCCTTCTTCCCGGGCGCGAAGATCGGCGTGCTGGGCCTGAACGGCTCCGGTAAGTCGACTCTGCTGAAGATCATGGCCGGCATCGATACCGATATCCAGGGCGAAGCACGCCCGATGCCGGGCCTGAACATCGGCTACCTGCCACAGGAACCGCAGCTGGACCCTGAAAAAACCGTGCGCCAGGAAGTGGAATCCGGCTTGGGCGAAGCCTTCAGCGCGCAAGCCCAGCTGGAAGCCGTGTATGCCGCTTACGCCGAAGAAGATGCCGACTTCGACGCCCTGGCCAAGGAGCAGGAACGCCTGGAATCCATCCTGGCCGCAGCCGATGGCGGCAACCTGAACCTGCAGCTGGAAATGGCCGCCGACGCACTGCGCCTGCCGCCGTGGGACCAGAAAATCAGCGTGCTGTCCGGCGGTGAAAAGCGCCGCGTGGCGCTGTGCAAACTGCTGCTGTCCAAGCCGGACATGCTGCTGCTCGACGAACCGACCAACCACCTGGACGCCGAATCCGTCGAATGGCTGGAACAGTTCCTGGTGCGCTTCCCGGGCACCGTGGTCGGCATTACCCACGACCGCTACTTCCTGGACAACGCTGCCGAATGGATTCTGGAACTGGACCGCGGCCATGGCATTCCATGGAAGGGCAACTACTCTTCATGGCTGGACCAGAAGCAGGACCGCCTGAAGCAGGAAGAAGCCACCGAGTCCGCGCGCCAGAAAGCGCTGCAGAAGGAACTGGAGTGGTCCCGCCAGAATCCGAAAGCGCGCCAGGCCAAGTCCAAGGCGCGTATGGCCCGCTTCAACGAGCTGAGCGAATACGAATACCAGAAGCGCAATGAGACGCAGGAGATCTTCATCCCTGTGGCCGAGCGTCTGGGTAACGATGTGATCGAGTTCAAGAACGTCACCAAATCGTTTGGCGACCGCCTGTTGATCGACAACCTGTCCTTCATCGTCCCGCCGGGCGCGATCGTGGGCATCATCGGCCCGAACGGCGCCGGTAAGTCGACCCTGTTCAAGATGATTGCCGGGATCGAGCAACCGGATTCGGGCGAAGTGGTGATCGGCAAGACCGCCAAGATCTCGCTGGTGGACCAGAGCCGTGACAAGCTGGACAACGACAAGACTGTGTTCGAAGCGGTGTCCGGCGGTGCCGACATCCTGAGCGTGGGCCGCTTCGAAATGCCGTCGCGCGCTTACGTGGGACGCTTCAACTTCAAAGGTTCCGACCAGCAGAAGATCGTTGGCAACCTGTCCGGCGGTGAGCGCGGCCGTCTGCACCTGGCCAAGACCCTGCTCATGGGCGGCAACGTCCTGCTGCTGGACGAACCGTCCAACGACCTGGACGTGGAAACCCTGCGCGCGCTGGAAGACGCGCTGCTCGAGTTTGCAGGCTCCGTGATGGTGATCTCCCACGACCGCTGGTTCCTGGACCGTATCGCCACCCACATCCTGGCCTTCGAAGGCGACTCCCAGGTCAGCTTCTTCGCGGGTAACTACCAGGAATACGAAGCGGACAAGAAAAAGCGCCTGGGCGAAGAAGGCGCCAAGCCAAAGCGCATCCGCTACAAGCCGCTGCACGGCTAAGCCTGCAACAAAAAACCCGCCACACGGCGGGTTTTTTTTTAGTCTTTGCTGCCGGTGATTTTCCTCAGCAGCTCCGGTGGAATCGGCTGGCCGTTGGCGCTCAGGATGCGGACGGTTTCGTGCAGCAGGTGTGCCTGGTTGACCTTTACCACCGCCCAGGCGATGACACCGACGATGGGGATGAGCAGCGCGATAATGGGGATGAGCAAGGGGGACATATCTTGAAGCAGGTACATTTTTCTCTTTCTACGTTAGTCGTTTAATCCGCGGCCTTCGAGGATCTGGTCCATGCATTTCTCCACGCGGGATTCGCGGGTTTTGGACAGCTTCGGTGCGGCAAAGTGCAGCAGATATCCGCGCTGGCGGCCCGGAGTCAGGGCGTAGAAGGCATCACGCAGCCCCGGCAGCTCGTCGAATTTGATTTGCAGTTCTTCCGGCACCGGATATTCCCTGGTTTCCTTGAATTCCACTTTCTGGCCCGACTGCCCGACCTTGATTGCTTCCTCAATATAGGCCTTTACGATCTTGGCCGACTTGGTAATTTCCTTGAGATTGGTGAAGCGGATCTGCCGCGCCGATTGCACGTTTTCCGTTTGCTGAATCAGGATGCCGTTGGGGTCCTTCATCAAGGCGCCCTTGAAGAACAGCAGCGCGCAGTATTCCTTGAAACCGTGGATCAGCACAATATTGTCGCCATCCAGCGTATAGCATGGCTGGCCCCACTTCATCTCTTCCTTCAGTTCGCAGCTGAGCACGATCTCGCGCAGCCTGGTCATCTCTTCTTTCCAGCTCGTGGCCTTGCCCAGAAAGGCATTCACTGCGGGGTTCTCACTCATCGAATTACACCTCGTGGAAAAATTTGAAAAATATTAACCCTTTCCGCCCTGGTTGGCGAGCGGGGTGTAATATTGACAATCCACAATATCGGAGGCGACCATGCGCAAACAATTCTTCTGCGGATTGCTGTTGGCGAGTGCTGGAGCGGTGGCTTGCGCGGCGCCGATCGATAGCCTGGGCTGGCTGGCGGGATGCTGGTCGGCGGTGGGCGGCGAGAACGGTTCGGGTGAACAGTGGATGGCGCCAGCGGGCGGGACCATGATGGGCGTCGGCCGCACGGTCAAGGGCGGCAAAACGATTGAGTGGGAATTCCTGTCGATCCGCGAAGTGGAGCCGGGCAAGCTGGCTTACGTGGCCAAGCCGCACAATCAGGCTGAGGCGGCCTTCCCGGTGTTAAAGCTGGAGGAAGGGGAAGTGATCTTCGAGAACCTGCAGCATGACTTCCCTCAGCGCATCATCTACAAGCGCGCTGGCGACAATATCGGCGCGCGGATTGAGGGCATGTCGAAGGGGAAACTGAAAGGCATCGATTTCCCGCTCAAGCGGGCGGCCTGCCAGTAGTAAGGGTGAGGCGGGCACAAGGACATTGGCACATCGGAGGGGATGCCGCTGTCGCGCCCGGCCTCTAGCGGGGGCGGGCTCAAGCGCCCGCAACGACTTTAGAAGTTGAACTTGGCGCCCAGGCTGACTGCGCCGTTGCGGCGGCCCTGGTCGATGTCGTTCTTGCCGTAGTGTTCGTATTCGAGCACGGCAGATACCTTCTGGTTAATCACATATTCGCCGCCAACGCTGGCGTACAGACCGGTTTTGTTGCTATCGCCGGAGTTGTAGATGGTGGCCAGGCCGGTGGCGTTCACGTCATTCTTGTTGCGGGCGACACCCAGCTTGCCGAACACATTGAACTGCTCGTTGACTGGCCAGGTGGCTTTGCCAGCCAGGTACCAGGACTTGGCGTGGGAATCGATATTGCCGTTCACGCCGTTCACCGCGTAGCCATAGCTGGACTTCCCGAAGTCGGTATAACCCAGTTCCACACCCCAGGTCTTGTCGAGCTGGACGCCGCCGTAAATCTTGCCGCCGTATTCGGTGCTCTTGTTGTCGCCGCCGCTGGTGTCGTTACCCAGGTTGTATTTATGCTGGGAGCCGACGACGCTGGCGCCGATATAAGGCTTCAGGTTGCTGGTATTCCAGTCTTCAGCGTGGGCGGAGGACAGTGCGCCAAGGGCGCCTGCAGTAGTGATAAGGGCGAGTGCAATCTTTTTCATTGTCGTGATCTTTCAGCAAAGTTGTTAAATTGTCTTGCTTGGGATCGCAGTTCATCTCTTGGAATTGCGATTGAGATGCACGATAGCACTTGCTAAAACTTAAGTGGCCGCAAATCCGGTAAGATTTGTATTAAGATGTAAGGGACCTTGAATTAGCGCAGTTCGACTCAAAATAACGGAACTTAGCTGCAAATGAGCCGGAAGGTGAGATTGATGCGCGGTCCGCGCGGTTGGCGCTCTTTATTGATGCCATGTCGCCAACTATGCTGAAGTTTGCCCGCCATCAACAGCAGGCTGCCGTCGGTCAGGTCGATTTTCAAGGTCCTGGGCAGACGCTTGTGCTTCAAAATGAAGGTACGGGTGTCGCCGAAAGTGACGGAGGCAATTGCAGGTTCGCGCCCCAGCTCGGCTTCGTCGTCGCTGTGGAAGCCCATGCTGTCATTGCCGTCCCGGTAGTAGTTCAGCAGAACGCTATTGAAGCGCTTGCCCGTCACCTCTTCCACCACGCGTTTGATTTCCAGTTGCAGCGGCGTGAACGGCAGCGGGTGGAAGGTGCGTCCCGAATAGGTATAGCTGGCTTCGCCATACCAGGCGCTCAGGCGCGGCTGGGGCACTTCACGACCGAAGAGGAAGATCGTTTCCGCTTTCCAGGCGGTTTCTTCCTGCAGGCGCCGCAGGATATTGGCGTTCGACAGGCCCAGCGGCAGCTGGGTCATGAAGGACAGTTCGCCATCCTCGACGGGGATGGGTAGCAGTTCGGGCTGTGCAGCAAAGAGATCCATTCCGATATGATACGGGAATGGATAAACGACACTTCCTCTCTGCGCTGGCCGCGGCCGGCGCCCTTCCCCCCCTGGCCAACGCGGCACCGAAGTCCGCACGCGGACCAGCCCTGCTCACGGTCACCGGCGCCATCGCCAAGCCGAACCGCCCGGCCTTCGATCCTGTCATCGACCAGATGATGCACAAGCAGAAGCTGAGTTTCGATAAGGCTTTCGCTTTCGATTTCGCCGCGCTCAGCGCGCTGCCCGCGATAACGATCAAGCCCGTGCTGGAATACGACCAGAAGCAGCACACGCTGTCCGGTCCGTTGCTGGCCGACGTGCTGAAGGCGGCGGGCGCGCCGCTGGATGGCAGCACCAGACTGACCCTGCGGGCAGTGGATGGCTACGCCGTCGCCATCACGGTGGCGCAAGCGCAAGCCCAGCGCTTCATCGTCGCTACGCATATCGATGGCGCGGCGATGGCACTGGGTGGACTGGGTCCGCTATGGGCCGTCTACGAGCCCGGGCGCATTCCGGAAATGGCAAAGCGGCCCCTGGCGGAGCGTTTCGGCTCCTGCCCGTGGGCCCTCTATCACATTGATGTACAGACTGCCTGAATGATCAGGCGTAGGCTTCCGCCAGCGACATCACGCGCGGGGTGATGGCGATACCGACATCAGAGAAGATCTTGTTGATGATCGCCATATTGGTTTCGGCTTCTTCCGGCTTCCAGCCCTTGAAGAGGTCGGTGCCATCTTTGTGGAAGTGCAGGTCCAGCACCTTGCCGCGATCTTTATGGGTGTAACCCGAGCTGTGGGTTTGCAGGAAACCGCCGGCGGCCAGCGCTTGCAGCACAGCGGTCGGCGGATTGTCCGGGTCAGTCGCTATGTATACGCCGAAGGTCTTGCCAGGCGGCTTGGCGGCGATATCAACTTCATAGATGCCAGGTGCCTTGGTGACGGACGTGGACTTTAAAAATAACATAGCATTCCCCTGATTACTTTTTGTGACAACTCCAGATAGTCTAGCTTATTGCCTTACAGGAGCTTTGTCGATCTTCCGGGCCATATTTTTGCTGTGGCACAACAGATAATATAGTTAGGAGTCCTTGACAAGAATGGGCATTTCACTATACTTGCCGCCATGGACAAGCCTAGCAATTCCCCCTGGAGCGATACGCCGGACATCTCCGTCCGCATCGTTTCGGCCATTTCGCGCATCGGCACCGTGCTGCGGTCGGGCATGTGGGAGTTTGCGACCACGGAAAATCTGAACCCGACGCAGGCGGAAATCCTGCAGCTGCTGGCGGCGCGTCCTGAGGGCGTACGCCTGTCGTGGGTGGCACGCCAGCTGTCAATCTCGGCGGCCAGCGCCAGCGATTCCGTGGCGGCGCTGGTGAGCAAGGGCCTGGTCCGCAAGGCGCGCGCGGCCGATGACGGACGCGCCACCAGCCTGCTCCTGACGCAGTCCGGCATCGAGGTCGCCCAGCGCATCGCCGGCGCCACCGGCTTTGCCGACGAGGCTGTCGCTGCCCTGCCCGCCGCAACGCAGCAGCTGCTGCTGTCCGGCCTGCTTCAGCTCATTGGTCAATTGCAGCAAAGCGAGCGCTTCCCCGAACTGCGTGCTTGCCTGACGTGCAAGCATTTCCAGCCCAACCGGCATCAGAATCCAGACGCGCCGCATCACTGCGGCCTGGTCGGGAAACCGCTGCCGGTGAAACTGTTGCGTCTGGATTGCCCGGAGCATGAAGCGGCCGATCCGGCGGCGCTGCAAAAGAATTGGCAAGCCTTCGGATGAGGGCGGCCTTTTTTTGAGCCCTATTAATTAGGACTCCTACTTTAAATGAAAGGAAATACCATGTCCCGTGTATCTCTTGTTACCGCTGCTGCCGGCGAACGCGCTGAACTGCTGGGCCAGATTCAATCCGCTTTCGGCGCTACGCCGAATATGTTCAAGGCGGTCGCCAACTCGCCGGCCGCCCTGAAAAGCATGTGGGGCAGCTTTGGCGCCTTGGGCAAAGGCGTGATCGGCGCCAAGCTGGGCGAGCAGATCGCCGTGGCCATCGCCGACCGCAACGATTGCGAATACTGCCTGGCTGCGCACACGGCACTGGGACGCAAGGCTGGCGCCACTGCGCAGGAAATGAGCGCGGCCCAGGCCGGGGTCTCGGACGATCCGAAAACCGAAGCCGCGCTGCGCTTCGCCCTGGCCGTCGTCAATAACCGCGCCAAGATCAGCGATGAGCAAGTGCAGGATCTGCGCCGCGCCGGCTTTGGCGACGAAGAGATCGTGGAAATTCTGGCGCACGTGGCGCTCAACCTGTTCACCAATTATGTGAACGTAGCCTTCCAGGTGCCGGTCGATTTCCCCACCGTGCAGCTG
>NZ_JBFRDW010000115.1:0-11639 GCF_052113985.1 Pseudoduganella sp. RAF53_2
CAGCAGGACCTGGCGACGCTGTGCGCACGCTTCTATTTGCGTTCCAGCGATGCCATGTACTTGCTTGCCGCGCTGCGTGAGCGCTCGCCAGTGCCGGCGCGCATGCTCGCTACCGCCCACGCTGCCTGATCAGTAATCCAGCCAGGCCGCCTCCACAGTATTGCGGGTGCCGGGCAGCTGCAGGAAGCCGAAGGGTCCGGTGCCCGCCGGCCGGCCGACGAGGCGGCGCTCCATCACCAGGCGCGGCGTTTGACGCGCCGGGGAAGCATAGAAGGTCAGCACCTGGAACTGGTGCGGCAGCGGGCCGCTTGCGGTGCCGCCATGGCTGGTGGCCCGCACCATCTGCGCCGATGATCCGGCAATCAGCTGCAACTGGTCGCGCCCCAGCGGATCGTGATATTGCTTCGCATTATCCGGCGGCAGCTCGCCCAGCGCGGGGAAAGGCACATGGGTGTGTCCGCTTAACACCAGCTCCGCCAGCTTGCCACGTCCCAGACGGCCGAAACGGCTCAAGGCATCGCCCACGTCGATATCGTTACTCAGGCTCATGCTCATTACCGGCCRCGGCGGGGGATAGTGCACCGGGTGATGCATGGCCAGCACGCGGAAATCGCGGCTGCCATCCGGCCTGAAGCCGCGCTGCACATCGTCCGCCAGCACCTGCATCTGACTCAACGCACCCTTGCCCTTGCGTTGCAGCCAGTGCGGGTCGCGCCCGACATGGCCGCGTGCCCAGGTATTGCGCCAGCGGTCGTCAATTGTGGTGTTCACGCCGTAAAGCACCAGCTGCGACTGGGTGTTTGGAATCGGAATGCCAAGCGGTCCTTGCGGCCAGACGGAGGCAAACAGTTGCTGGCGCAGCGTGTCGCGGTGCGTTGCCACGTCGCTGCGGCGCGCCAGCATGGGAAAGGTCGCGGGCCAGGCATCGTGATTGCCGTACTGTGAGAAGGTGGCCGTTGCGCGCAGGCGGCGTCCATAGTCCTGCAGCGTGGCTTTGGCGACGGTCAGCGATTCGAGATCGCCAATCGCACTCAAGTCGCCGGTATCGACCAGCCAGGCGGGAATCGAACCGAAATCGGGATCGGCAGCGAACCAGTCGAAGAAGTCGCTCAGTTCGCGTTCGGCGCTGGGATCGTGGCCTGCATAACCAAGGTCCACCAGCTCTTCAAAGGTATCGGCCAGATTGGCGTTGAGCGTGCGCAGACGCTGGGCGATGGCGCGCAGCTTCAGTTCGCCTTTCGGGTCGGCCGGCGAAGCAGCGTCCCGGTAATGCATGTCCGAGATGTGAACGATGTGCAGGAATGCTTCGAATTGCGCGTAACTGTTCATGACGCCCTCGCTAGACGGAATCCTTCAGCAGCTTCTTTGCATCTTCTCCCAGCTCTCTTCGTATTGCTTCCGCCAGGCGGGCGCGCAAGCGGTGCAGGCGCTGGCGGGTGCGCGCGTCGAGCGCGTCTTTCTGATCAGGGCCGGTCCCGGCCACCATCGACAGCAGCAAATCGTCTTCCTGCGACGCATCCGCCAGTTCGGCCACGCAGATGTGCAGCATGCGCCGGTGCAGCGCGGCGCGCCAGGCATCCGGCTGCGCAGGATCGGCCTGCTCGGCCTCACTCAGGTTGTCGAGACTCATCGCCCAGTCGCGCGCTGGCTTGCGGAAGATGTCCGCTGCACGGCGTTTTAGTATGGCATAGCCAATCTTGCGTATGGCAGGCTGATCGGGAATTTCGCCACGTTTCTCCAGGTATTCCCAGAGATCCGAGATGGCTTGTGCGGTCAAATCATCGGCTTCATCATGCAAGCCAGGGAAATGCTTGCGGACATAGTTGCGCAGCGCACTGCGCAATTCGTCCAGCTGCTTGCCTGTGAGAGCTTCCGGCGCCATGGTCCGGTCTGCGGCTTACTGCACCCGCTTCACACGCGGCGCGCGGTAGGCGCCTTCGATGTCCAGGAACACCGCGCCCAGCAGGCCTTTGCGCAGCAGGGCTTTCGGGTTCTGCAGGTCGGTGTCTTCGCTGCTGTTGTCGACGACGCGCCATACCTGGCCGTTGGCGAGGTGGATCATCTGGCCGGGTGCCCAGCCTTTGAAGGCGCCTTCAATACGCGTTTCGACGGTGTCCGCTTGCTTGGGTTCCTCGGCTTTCGCGACCGGCTTGGCCGGCAACGCGGTCCAGGCCGGCGCGGCAGGCGCCGGCACTGCCCCGGCCGCAACAGAAGCAGCGACGCCGACGGGAGCGGCAACGTTGGAGGGCGTCGCGGCGGTGGCAGCGGTGGCGGCGCTGGCGGTGGTCGCGGTGGTCGCAGCGGTGGCGGCGCTGACTGCGGAAGCGGCGCTGGCGGCGGAAGCGGCAACAGCGGCGACTGGCGCCCCGGCGCGCGGCGCGGCGACGGGGATCGCGTCGTAGCAGGCCACGCGCGTTGGAATGTCGGGAACGGCGCGGCAGCGCAGCATCGCCGCGTCATCAGCGAGCGCGCTGGCGCAGGCTAGTAGCAACAGCAAAGGCAGTGTCTTCATCACGCTCCCTAAAACAGTATGAACAAAGAGACAATACCACCAAACGCGGCCTTGCAGGCTGCTACAATACGTCCTTTCGTCCCCATTTTTGTTATCGGTGCTTCAATGAACCAGCTCGAACAGCTCAAGCAATACACCACCGTGGTCGCCGACACCGGCGATTTCCAGTCGATCAAAGCCTATACCCCGCAAGACGCGACCACCAATCCGTCGCTGATCCTGAAGGCCGTTCAGAAGGATGAATACAAGCCGCTGCTGGAAAAGGCCGTGCGCGACAATCCGGGCGCGTCCACCGGCACCATCGTCGACCACCTGCTGATCGCTTTCGGCACCGAAATCCTGAAGTACGTGCCAGGCCGCGTGTCGACCGAAATCGACGCCGCCCTGTCCTTCGACGTGCAAGGCAATGTGAACAAAGGCCGCGAGCTGATCGCCCTGTACGAAAAGGCTGGCATTCCGCGCGAACGCATCCTGATCAAGATCGCCTCGACCTGGGAAGGCATCCGCGCTTCCGAGATCCTGGAGAAGGAAGGCATCCGCACCAATATGACCCTGCTGTTCTCGCTGTGCCAGGCCATCGCCTGCGCCGAAGCGGGTTCGCAGCTGATCTCGCCGTTCGTGGGCCGTATCTACGACTGGTTCAAGAAGTCCACTGGCATCGACTACCAGGGCGCGGAAGATCCGGGCGTGCAGTCCGTCAAGCGCATTTACAACTACTACCGTAAGTTCGGCTACAAGACCGAAGTGATGGGCGCGTCCTTCCGCAACACCAGCCAGATCATGGAACTGGCCGGCTGCGACCTGCTGACCATCAGCCCTGATCTGCTGCAGAAGCTGGCCGACACCACCGGTCCGGTGGAGCGCAAGCTGAACACCGCCTCCGCCGGCGCTGATGCATTGGGCAAGATCGCGGTGGACGAGAAGACCTTCCGCTTCATGCTGAACGAAGACGCGATGGGCACCGAGAAGCTGGCCGAAGGCATCCGCGCCTTCGTGGCTGACGCGGGCAAGCTGAAACAGATGATTTCGGCAATGCGCTAAGCACCCGGCGGATCAATGATCCGCCCAACGCCGGCCGCATCACAGGGAATGCATCGTAGGGCGGATCATTCGATCCGCCGTCGCGTTCACGCGGCGGACTTCGCTGACGCGGCGGCGCCTATCGTCCCCAGCACGCCGCCCACGGCGAGCACATACCAGAGCGACAGCGTATTGCCCGCAGGGCTGATCAGCTTGGTCGCTTCCAGCACCAGACCGGCCGCCGAGGCCACTGCCAGCACCAGCAGCAGGCAGGACACGGCAAACGACAAGGCCCGGAAATTCCCCACGCGCGCACCGGTTGCAAACAGCGTGTAACCGACAATACTCAGCAGCGGGAACAGCAGCCACAGCATGGCGCCACTCTCCATGGCCGCCAGACCCAGCGGCACCAGAACCAGCACAGTCCCGGCAAACAGGCCGAGTGCCAGTAGCAAACCACCTACAATTGCCAGGACCATATCGCCTCCTTACTGAATGCGGCGCACTTTCGGCGCACCGCGTGCACCTTGAATATCCATGAACACCGCGCCCATCATGCCCTTGCGCAGGGACACTTTGGGATTGGTGACATATACGATTTCCGAACTGTCATCTTCCACACGCCAGATCTGGCCGTTAGCCAGACGGATGGTCTGGCCGGGCCCCCAGCCTTCAAACTCACCCACGATGGACGTTTCCAGCGTCGGCGCGGAGGCAGCGCGCGCGGCGGCCACGGTGCTCGACTGCACTTCGAATGCACGGTCAACGGCCGGYGCGGCGGACGCCGGGACAGCTGCGTGTGYAGGCGCAGCGGTGGATGCCGCAGCAGGCGTAGCGCCGGCGTGCGCCTTGAAGCCCGGCGGAATAGCGTCATAGCAGGCCAGGCGCGCAGCGCCATCGGCCAGGGTGCGGCAGTGCTGCAGCGCAGCTTCATCGGCCATGGCAGCGCCAGAAGCCAGCAACAACAGTAAAGACAGTTTCTTCATCGCGTTCCCAAAAGTAGCAAACATTATTGAACTACATCTCCATTCTAAATCATTCGTTCTCTGTACAAAACGATACATTTAACACTGTTATACAATCTTGGCCTTGTCCCTGCCATTAACCACAACACGAGACAATCCATGAGAACCGTACCCCGGTACCTGCCTATCGTTGCAGCCGTCATCACCCTCTCCCTGACGGCCTGCGGCGACAAGAAAGACGCCAACAAAGCTGCCCCGCCTCCTCCTCAAGTTTCCGTGATCACCGTTGCAACAGCCAGCGTTGCCGTTACCGACGAGCTGCCCGGCCGCGTAGAAGCTTACCGTATTGCCCAGGTGCGGGCACGGACGCCCGGCATTGTGCTCAAGCGCGTATTCGAGGAAGGCGGCGACGTCAAGGCAGGCCAGGTATTGTTCCGGATCGACCCCGCTCAGTTCCAGGCATCTTTCGACAGCGCCGAAGCCGCCGTGGCGCGCGCCGACGCCAACCTGGCCCAGGCCGACCTGAAGGTCAAGCGCTACAAGCCGCTGCTGGCCGCGCAAGCCGTCAGCCAGCAGGAGTACGACGACGCCGTCACCGCGCAGAAGCAGGCCAATGCCGATCTGCAGACCGCGCGCGCCAACCGCAAGAACGCCAGCCTGACGCTGGGCTATGCCACCGTGACCTCGCCGATTGCCGGCCGCGTGGGCCGCGCCCTCGTCACCGAAGGCGCACTGGTGGGCCAGAACGAGGCCACGCCAATGGCGCTGGTGCAGCAGCTCGACCCGATCTACGTCACCATCACCCAGTCTTCCGCCGAGCTGCTGCGCCTGAAGCAGGCGCTGGCGAGCGGCAAACTGAAGAGCATGGGCAAGGACACCGCCCGCGTCACCGTGCAGCTGGAAGACGGCAGCGAATACGCACAGCCGGGCAAGCTGCTGTTCTCCGATGTGTCGGTGGACGAAAGCTCCGGCTCCGTTTCGATGCGCGCCGAGTTCCCGAATCCGAAGCGCACCCTGCTGCCGGGCATGTATGTGCGCGCCCGCCTCGAACAGGGCGTGGATGAGAAAGCCATCACCGTGCCGCAGCAAGCAATCGTGCGTGGCGCCGACGGCGCGTCCGTCTTCATCGTCGGTGCCGACAACAAGATCACTGCGCAGCCTGTGACGGCCGAAGCCTCCACCGGCAACGCATGGCTGGTCAGCTCGGGCCTGAAGGGCGGCGAGCGCATCGTGGTGGAAGGCTTCCAGAAGACCAAGCCGGGCGGCGTCGTAGCGCCAGTGCCGTGGCAAGGCCCGCCGAAAGCCGATGCCAGCGGCCAGCCGCTGCCGTCCGGCGGTTCGCCCGGTTCCGCGCCTGCCGCGGCAGCGCCGGCCGCGTCGAAATAACGGGAGCCGCTGATGGCAAAGTTCTTTATCGACCGCCCCGTCTTTGCATGGGTGATCGCGCTCTTCATCCTGCTGGGTGGTGCGCTATCCATCACCCTGCTGCCGGTGGCGCAGTACCCGACCATCGCCCCGCCATCCATCGTCGTCACCGCCGCCTATCCGGGCGCCACCGCTCAGGTGGTGGACGACGCGGTCACCAGCGTGATCGAACAGGAGATGAACGGTGCGGATGGATTGCAATACGTTGAATCGGAAAGCACGGCCAACGGCTCGGTGACCATCACCGTCACCTTCCAGCCGGGCACCAATCCCGACCTGGCTGCCGTGGATGTGCAGAACCGCATCAAGCGCGTGGAATCGCGCCTGCCGCAGTCCGTGATCCAGCAAGGCGTGCAGGTCAACAAGGCGCGTTCCAACATCCTGATGTTTGTGGGCGCCTATTCCGAAGACGGCCGCATGGACCCGAACGCGATCGGCGACTATCTGGCGCGTAACGTGCTGAATGAAGTCAAGCGTCTGCCCGGCGTGGGCCAGGCGCAGCTGTTTGGTACCGAGCGCGCCATGCGCATCTGGGTCGATCCGAACAAGCTGACCGGCTACAAGCTGAATATGAGCGATGTGACCAATGCCATCCGCGCGCAGAACGCGCAGGTGGCATCGGGCACCATCGGCGACTTGCCGAATCCGCGCTCACAGACGTATAACGCGCCAGTGGTTGTGACGGGCCAGCTGACCTCCATCGAGGAATTCGGCAAGGTCATCCTGCGTGCGAACCCGAATGGCTCCACCGTGCGGCTGAAGGACGTGGCCCGCCTGGAGCTGGGCGGCGCCAACTATGGCATCAGCGCACGCCTAAGCGGCCAGCCTTTCGTGGCCATCGCCGTGCAGCAATCGCTGACCGGCAATGCACTCGCCACCGCCACCCTGGTGCGCGAGAAGATGGAAGAGCTGTCGAAATACTTCCCTCCCGGCCTGAAGTACACCGTGCCTTACGACACGTCGCTGTTCGTGAAGATCTCCATCGAGGAAGTGGTCAAGACCCTGCTGGAAGCCGTGTTCCTGGTGTTCCTGGTGATGTATCTGTTCCTGCAGAACATCCGCTACACCCTGATCCCGACCATCGTGGTGCCGGTGGCCCTGATGGGTACTTTCGCCGCGATGCAGGTGTTCGGCTTCTCCATCAACGTGCTGACCATGTTCGGCATGGTGCTGGCGATCGGCATCCTGGTCGACGACGCCATCGTGGTAGTGGAGAACGTGGAACGCATCATGAGCGAGGAAGGCCTGTCGCCGCGCGAAGCAACGCGCAAGGCCATGGGCCAGATCACGGGCGCCATCATCGGTATCACGCTGGTGCTGATCGCCGTGTTCATCCCGATGGCCTTCTTCGGCGGCGCCGTGGGCGCGATCTACCGCCAGTTCTCGCTGTCCATGGTGTCCGCGATGATCTTCTCGGCGCTGATGGCGCTGTCGCTGACGCCGGCACTGTGCGCCACCATGCTGAAACCGGTGGAAGCCGGCCACCATCACGAGAAGCGCGGCTTCTTCGGCTGGTTCAACCGCAGCTTCCACAGCACCGCCAACGGCTATCAGGGCTGGATCGCCCGCATCCTGAAGCGCACTGGCCGCTACCTGCTGATTTACGCAGCGCTGCTGGGCATCGTGGCCTTCCTGTACGTGAAGCTGCCTTCGTCCTTCCTGCCGAACGAAGACCAGGGCTACATCATCACCAACGTGCAGCTGCCGCCGGGTGCTTCGCGCAGCCGCGCTGAAGCCGTATTGGCCGAGGTGGATGCCTACTTCCGCAAGCAGCCGGGCGTGGCGCGCACCATTGCCGTGGCAGGCTTCAGCTTCTCCGGCTCGGGCCAGAACGCCGGCCTGGTGTTCGTGCCGCTCAAGGACTGGAAGGAACGCGGCCCGCAGGATTCGGCCGAAGCGATTGCGCAGCGCGCATTCAAGGACTTGTCCGGCATCAAGGATGCGATCATCTTCCCGCTCAGCCCTCCGCCGATCCGCGAGCTGGGTAACGCCACCGGCATCACCGCCCGCCTGCAGGACYGCGGCGCCAAGGGCCACGATGCGCTGGTCGCAGCGCGTAACCAGCTGCTGGGGCTTTCGGCCAAGAGCAGCATCCTGACCGGCATGCGTCCGGAAGGGCTGGAAGATGCGCCGCAGCTGCAACTGGATATCGACCGTGAAAAGGCGAATGCGCTGGGCGTGTCCTTCGCGGACATCAACAGCACCATGTCCACCGCGCTGGGTTCTTCGTATGTGAACGACTTCGCCAGCAGCGGACGCCAGCAGCGCGTGATCGTGCAGGCCGACCAGGACCGCCGCATGCAGCCGGAAGACCTGATGCGCCTCAATGTGCGCAGCTCCACCGGCGTGATGGTGCCCTTCTCCTCATTCTCGACTTCGCACTGGATCATCGGTCCGCTGCAGCTGGTGCGCTACAACGGCTATCCTGCGATCCGCCTGAGCGGCGCTGCCCAGCCGGGCCGCAGCACGGGTGAAGCGATGGACGAGCTGCTGCGCCTCGGCGACCAGCTGCCGCCAGGCTTTGCGATCGAATGGACTGGCCAGTCGCTGGAAGAGCGTCTGTCCGGTTCGCAGGCGCCGATGCTGTTCGCGCTGTCCATGCTGGCCGCCTTCCTGGTGCTGGCCGCGCTGTATGAGAGCGAGTCGATTCCGGTGGCCGTGCTGCTGGTGGTGCCCCTGGGTGTGCTGGGCGCGCTGCTGGGCGCCCACGTGCGTGGACTGCCGAACGACGTGTACTTCAAGGTGGGCCTGATTGCGATTATCGGCCTGTCGGCGAAGAACGCGATTCTGATTATCGAGTTTGCCAAGGACCTGCAGGCGCAGGGCAAGGGCCTGATCGAAGCGACGCTGGAAGCGGTGCACCTGCGCTTCCGCCCGATCATCATGACCTCGCTCGCCTTCATCCTCGGCGTGCTGCCGCTGGTGATCGCCAGCGGCGCGGGTTCCGCCAGCCAACGCGCCATCGGTACCGGTGTGATGGGCGGCATGATTACCGCGACGGTGCTGGCGGTGTTCCTGGTGCCGGTATTCTTCGTGGTAATCCGCCGTATCTTCAAAGGCAGCGAGCGCCAGCGCCGCCTCGCCGCGCACGAACTCGATCTGCCGGAGAACAAGCAATGATGAAAACAACTCTTACCGTGCTGGCGGCAGCCCTGCTGTCCGCCTGCTCCATGGCCCCGACCTATGAGCGCCCGGCAGCGCCCGTGGCGGAAGGCTATCCGGCCCTGCCGGCAGCAGGCGGCGCAAGCGGCGCTGTCAACGCGACAGGCACGCGCCCCGCCACCGACATCGGCTGGCGTGAATTCTTTACCGACCAGCGCCTGCAGCAGTTGATCGCCGCCGCGCTGGMCAACAACCGCGACCTGCGCACAGCCGCACTGCGTATCGAGGAAGCGCGCGGCGCTTACCGCATCCAGCGCGCCGACCGTTTGCCGACGCTGAACGCAACGCTGAGCGAATCGCGCGCCCGCACGCCGGGCTTCCTGTCCGCCACCGGGCAGCCGGTGGTGGGTGAACGCTTCGACGCGGGTGTCGGCATTTCCTCCTTCGAGCTGGACTTCTTCGGCCGCGTGAAAAGCCTGAGCGATGCGGCACTGAATACCTACCTGGCCACCGACGAAGCACGCCAGGCGGCGCAGATCAGTCTTGTGGCCGAAGTGGCGAAGGGTTACTTCACCGAGCGTGCTTTCGCCGAGCAGTACGACCTGGCCCAGCGCACGTACGAAGCCCGCAAGCGCACCTACGACCTGACAAAGCAGCGCGTGGACGTAGGCGCCTCGTCTCGTCTGGACCTGCGCTCCAACGAGCAGCTGATGGAAACGGCGCGGGCCGCCGCACTGGCCCTGGCCCGTCAGCGCGCGCAGGCCGAGAATGCACTGACCCTGCTGGTCGGCCAGCCACCGGCGCAGGCCGCATCCGGCGCCATGGCGACCGATGAACAGATCGATGCCATGAGCGCCGTGCCGGAAGGACTGCCTTCCGACCTGCTGGCGCGCCGTCCGGACATCCGCTCCGCCGAACTGCGCCTGAAAGCCGCCAACGCCAATATCGGCGCCGCACGTGCCGCCTTCTTCCCGCGCATCTCGCTGACGGCCGCCGTGGGCAGCACCAGCCCGGCCTTCTCGCAGCTGTTCGACAGCGGTAACAGCAGCTGGTCCTTCGTGCCGCAACTGACGCTGCCGATCTTCGACACGGGCCGCAACAGCGCCAATCTGGACGTGTCCAAAGTCCGCAAGAACATCGCCGTCGCGGATTACGAGAAAACCATCCAGACCGCCTTCCGCGAAGTGGCCGATGCACTGGCTGCCCGTGCCTATCTGGGCGAGCAGGTGGTAGCACAGCGCGCCGTGCAGGATGCGCAAGCCGATCGTCTCAAGCTGCTGCAGCTGCGCTTCGAAAACGGCGTGGCCAGTTCGCTGGACGTGCTGGATGCGCAGCGCGAGCTGTTCAGCGCCGAGCAATCGCTGGTGCAGGCGCGCCTGCTGCGCACCACCAGCGCCATCGATCTGTACCGCGCACTGGGCGGAGGCATGAAGTAAGTGGATTCACCGATTACCATCCGCCTCGGCGAGCGTGCGCGCCAGCGCATCGAACGCGAAGGTTTGCAGGCGGCGGACGTCGCCATCATCCCCGCTGCCGCGGGCGGTCCGAAAGGGCTGATCCTCAACGGCATCGACCAGTGGATGTTTGGCGAGTGGCTGGAACAGGCGCCACGCCAGCGCCGCCTGGTCGGCGCGTCGATCGGCGCATGGCGCATGGCGGCGGCTGCGCTGCACGATCCGGTTGCAGCTCTGCGCCGCCTGGCCCATCACTATGCGCATCAGACCTATCCAGAAAAAGTGGATGCGGCTTACGTCAGCCGCACCTGCCGCAGCCTGCTGGATGAGGTGCTGGAAGGGCGCGGCGCCGAGCCGCTATCCAATCCCGGCTATCTGCTGTCCATCATCACCGCTCGTGGTATCGGCGCGCTGGGCGATACGCGCGGCAGCCGCTGGCGCGAAATGGCGGGCTTCCTGCGTGCTGCGGCCGGCAACGCACTATCGCGCAGCCGCCTGGCCGGCTCGATGGAGCGCGTGGTCTTTCACGATGCGCGCGACGACGGCGCCTGGCTGCGCCAGAATTTCGATGCCTTCGCCACGCACTTTGTCGGACTCGGTGCAGACAATGTGCGCGATGCGCTGCTGGCCTCCGGTTCGATCCCGCTGGTGCTGGAAGCGGTCACCGGCATCGCCCGTGCTCCGCAAGGGGCTTACTGGGACGGTGGCCTGATCGATTACCATCTGCACCTGCCCTACCAGCGCGATCCCGGCCTGGTGCTGTATCCGCACTTCACCGACCACATCGTGCCCGGTTGGCTGGACAAGTCGATGCCGTGGCGCCGCGCGCGCGACAGCGCCGTGGAAAACGTGGTGCTGATCTCGCCCGCCCCCTCGTTTGTGGCGAAGCTGCCGAACGCCAAACTGCCTGACCGCAATGACTTCAAGCACTACGGCCAGAACCACCAGGCCCGCATCCGCGACTGGACCTTTGCCGTCGGCGAAAGCCAGCGCATGGCGGAGGCGCTGGCAAAATGGGCAGAAAAACCCGACCTGAGGCAAGCCGCTTCCATCTAGTGTTGCGCACACGCAACTTTCATCCCAGAGTCACAGCTTAGGCGCATACTAGTGCGACATAAAAAATGTCCTTGCCGGGGGTGAAGAGATGAAAATGTTGTCGCA